>CAIXDX010000048.1 GCA_903918335.1 uncultured Methylococcaceae bacterium
ACAGGAAATAATGTTTCACACGCAAACAACAGAACAAAAAGAAGATTTCTTCCAAACCTACAACATCACAGATTTTGGGTAGAAAGCGAAAACCGTTGGGTACGTCTTAGAGTTTCAACTAAAGCAATGCGTATCATTGATAAAAATGGCATTGACGCTGTGTTAGCGGACTTGCGTAAAAATGGCTCAAAAGTTTAAGGAGATAAAAAATGCGCGATAAAATCAAACTAATTTCTACTGAAGGTACTGGCCACTTTTACACTACTACAAAAAACAAGCGTACCATGCCAGAAAAAATGGAAATCAAAAAATTTGATCCTGTTGTACGTAAACACGTCATCTATAAAGAAGCTAAAATCAAATAATTTTGATAAACTTCTTCTTGAGTGCTGAAGATGACTACAACTAATAAAGCGTAGTCATCTTACAGTTCTTAAAATCAAATGAAGTATTACCTTCACCATTGGTTATCACGGGTTTCTCTCATTAAATAGATAGCCAACAAACTAATAAAAGCGGCTAATGAAATATAGCCCCCCACCCAAGCTAGTCCACCTTCTGAGACTAATCTTTGCGCAATATAAGGTGCAAATGATGCTCCTAGAATGCCCCCCATGTTATAAGATATTCCCGCGCCACTATACCTCAAATGAGCTGGGAACAATTCAGGCAATAACGCTCCCATAGGCGCGAATATAGCACCCATTAGAAATAACTCCATCGATAAAAAAATCGTAATAATTAACGGCTTTCCTGTATTCATCATGGGTTCTAAAAAAAAGCCAGATAACAAGGCAATACTACAAGCAGTAAGTAATACAGGTCGTCTACCATAAATATCCCCCGCCCAAGCAGATAATGGGGTAGCGATCGCCATAAAAATAACCGCTATACAAAGCATTCCAAGAAAATACTGGCGCGGAATATTTAGTGTAGTAACTCCATAACTTAGAGAAAAAACAGTAGAAATATAAAACAACGCATAACATATAACCATTGCTAAAGCACCCAATACTAAAGAAACAAGATAAGAGCTAAGTATTTCTTTAATAGGTAATGTAGCGCGTTGATTTTGCTTTAATACTTTAGCAAATATAGGTGTTTCTACTAAGGCTAACCTGATATATATTCCAATCAACACCAGCACTGAACTACCCAAAAAGGGAATACGCCACCCCCAAGATTTAAACTGATGCTCGGTTAGAAAGTAAGTTAGTAATAAGAAACTTCCAGTTGCCAAAAGAAAACCAACTGGAGGCCCTAATTGCGGAAACATACCATAGACCCCCCGTTGACCCTTAGGGGCATTCTCTGTTGCAAATAATGCAGCACCACCCCATTCACCACCTAAGCCTATGCCCTGTCCGAATCGACACAAACACAATAATACTGGCGCCCACACGCCAATAGTAGCGTATCCGGGCAAACAACCGATGAGCAAAGTAGAAATACCCATTACTAACAATGACGAGACCAATGTGGTTTTGCGCCCTATTCGATCACCAAAATGCCCAAAAATCATAGCCCCTAAAGGTCGTGTTAAAAAAGCAACTGAAAAGGTAAGAAACGCGCTCAAAACTTGAGTCGATGTATTTCCTTCAGGAAAAAAAACGGGACCAATTATCATAGCCGCCGCCATCCCGTAGATATAAAAGTCATAAAACTCAATTGCCGTGCCTATAAAACTGGCTAGAGCAACACGAAGCATAGAAGGATTTATAATTGTAGGCAATTTCAAATCGAAAGTGTGTAATTAAAGAATGGAATGCATTGTCTCATTTTTGTTTAAAAAGGACAGCGCTTAGTGACAATACCTATGTGTAAAATCCACATACTCATCTTGTTTATCATTACGTTTTTATGCGCTTAACTTTATCATTATAAATCTTAACTAAAATATCTTGCAGACAACAAAGCACAAGGTGTAATCTGCGCAGTAGTTGAGCTATAAAATCTTTAAAGTAGCCTAACTTTAGTAAAATTTTTAGGTTTGTTATTACCCTAACGTAAACAAGATCACATATCATGATGTGCCATTAAGGTTGCTTAGGATTAAAATACAAAGACTCGTAAAATATTAGCATTACATATAAATTTAACTAAAAATAACTCGCTAAAAATTACTGAAATAATTTTTCTGTTGTTATTTAGTGATAAACAAAAATCAAAGCAATACATAACTTTTACTCACGAGAAGCATATCATGTCAAATTTTCCAATCGATCTTAGCGCTTATAAACGCTTAACATTAGATCCCAGCGTTAACACTCTGACTGCCGAGCAAAGAGACAGCCTTAAAGCCAACATTCAACTTTGTCGCGATGCAATCGTATTCTTTACTGCAACAGGTGCGGCCAGAGGCGTTGGTGGACATACAGGTGGCCCTTACGATACAGTACCTGAAGTGATGATTATGGACGCATTATTTCGAGGATCTGAACATAGCTTCGTACCCATATTTTTCGATGAAGCTGGACACCGTGTAGCAACTCAATATCTAATGTCAACTTTAAATGGTGACTTGCCTGCTGAACGCCTAATGGAATACAGAGCAGCTCACTCTCATTTACCAGGCCACCCTGAATTAGGTTTTACACCTGGTGTCAAATTTAGCTCAGGTCGTTTAGGACATATGTGGCCTTATGTTAATGGTGTAGCCATTGCTAACCCACGAAAAGTAGTTTTTTGCTTAGGATCAGACGGCTCACAACAAGAAGGCAATGACGCAGAGGCCGCTCGCTTAGCTGTAGCTCAAGGCCTTAACGTAAAATTAATCATTGATGATAATGATGTAACTATCGCGGGGCATCCATCTAAATACTTAGCCGGTTGCTCCACTTCTAAAACACTTGCAGGTCAAGGTGTTACCGTCTTAGAAGGTGATGGTGAAGATCTTGATGATCTATACAAACGCATTTGCCAAGCAATTAATACAGATGGCCCAGTAGCTGTTATTAACCATCGCCCTATGTGCCCTGGCATTGTTGGTCTTGAAGGTTCAACACACGGTCATGATGTTATTTCTGTTAAAGTCGCTGTTGAATATTTAGAATCTCGTGGTCACAAAGCTGCCGCTGATCACTTAAAAGAAATTAAAGCACCTAAAAATGATGCTATATTCCTAGGCTCTAGTGATAGATGGGATGCTAACCGTAATGTCTTTGGTGATGCTGCTGTTGAAATTTTAAGTCGTTTAAGCGAAGCAGAACG
>CAIXDX010000049.1 GCA_903918335.1 uncultured Methylococcaceae bacterium
AAATTAAGCCGCCCACGATTGAAATACCTAATGGCTGGCGTAATTCTGCACCATAACCACTGCCTAAGGCCAAGGGTAAAGCGCCGAGCAAGGCTGCGAGGGTTGTCATCATAATAGGTCTAAAACGTAATAGGCAGGCTTGAAAAATGGCTTCTTTAGGATCGAGATGATGTTTACGTTCTGCAAATAAAGCAAAATCTATCATCATGATAGCGTTCTTTTTAACAATACCAATTAATAAAATCACGCCAATTAAGGCAATAATAGTGAATTCAGTTTTACACGCCATTAGGGCCAATAAGGCGCCAACACCTGCTGATGGGAGTGTAGATAAGATGGTAATGGGGTGGATGTAACTTTCGTACAAAACACCTAGCACTATATAGATACAGGCGAGGGCGGATAAGATTAAATAAGGTTGATTGCGCAGAGAGTCAATAAAGGCTTTGGCATTACCCTGAAAACTCCCTTGTACCGCATTGGGCACATTGATATCTTGCATGGTTTGCTGGATTATTTGAGTGGCAGTTGATAACGATGTGCCCGGATTTAGGCTAAACGATAAGGTAGCGGCAGCAAATTGACTTTGATGATTAATCGATAGGGGCGTATTGCTTGGCGCAAAGCTAGTAAAATCCGATAAGGGCACGGTATGCATCGCTATTACGGCACCTGACGGTGACTTTGTGGCGGGTACGTTGATATAAATCTGTTTAAGCGCTTCTGGACTTTGCCAATACTCGGGCGCTAATTCCATCACTACGCGATATTGATTTAAAGGGTTATAAATAACGGAGACTTGGCGTTGTCCAAAGGCGTTGTTAAGCGTGGTATCTATCATCGCTTGGCTAATACCATAGCGAGCCGCGAGAGTGCGATCAACAATCAATTCAACTTGTTGACCTTTATCTTGTTGACTAGTATGTACATCTAGTAGTTCTGGGTGTTGGGATAGGGCGTTGATTAATTTAGGCAACCACTCCCTCAGTAAACCTAAGTCATCTGATTGTAATGTATAGTCATAAGAACCAAAAGATTGTCGGCCGCCTAGTCTTAATTCTTGAGCCGGCGATACATGCAGTTTTGCACCGGGGATGCGTTTAACGGCTTTGTTTAAGCGCCCATTAACAAGTTCTATTGCCTCTCGTTCATCATGAGGTTTGAGTACGATAAAAATCCTTGCACTATTGCCACTAGATCCAGATCCACTAAATCCTGCTACGGTGACTACGGCAGGGTCTTGCATGAGTATTTCTGAAAACTCAGCGAGCTTTTTTTGCAGACTGACGAATGAAGTACCTTGATCCGTTTGAATCTCACCCATCAAACGACCACCGTCTTGTGACGGAAAAAATCCTTTGTCTATTACAGAGTATAGTTGAATATTAAGGCCTATCGTGCTGAGCAGAATTAACAGCATAATACGACTATGGTTAAGGGCCCAGCCTAATGATCTTTCATAATACGTTTGTACTGTATCAAAGAGCGTTCCAATACTATGATAAATTCGACCGTGTGTTTGCGAACCTTTTCCTAACCAACGCGCACAAAGCGTGGGTGTAACGGTTAATGAAACGATCAGCGAAACCACTACGGCGGCTGACAAGGTGACAGCAAATTCTCTAAATAAACGCCCAACAATGCCCCCCATTAATAAGATGGGTAAAAAGACGGCTATTAAGGATAAACTCATCG
>CAIXDX010000050.1 GCA_903918335.1 uncultured Methylococcaceae bacterium
CCGCTGTTGCAGACCAAAGTACCAATTTACCTATGGCGTATACACTACGGGTACCGCTGACAGCCAAACCTTCTTTCTCCAGTAAAGCGGGGCCGGTTTCGTCCGCAGCGAGTAGCACCTCAAAAGGCCCGCCGTTCTGGATTTGAGAGACAAACTTACCTGTAGAGCCAAATGATAGTTTTGCAGAATGCCCCGTGGCTTTTTCAAAGCTTTCGGCAATTTCGGTCATGGGTTTAGTAAAGTTTGATGCCACAGCTACGAGGGTAGAGTCTGCCATGACGGCAGAGGAGCTCAGCACTAAACCTAAAGTGATAAGCGATAAGAGTGATATCTGTTTAGACATAATCGTCTCCATGTAATTAAGTGAAGTGTGTGTTCTCATTAAAATCTTAACTGACTTTGCACATAAAAGTAGTCAGTATCAGCACCGGGGGGTGGAGTGACTCCGGTTAAATAAATGCCCGTGCTTGAAGCGGTATGCGCTGATTTTGCGAATTCGCCTTTAAATAAATGGTACCAGCCGGCATCAAAATTAACACTGCTATTAAAGTTATAACGACCGGTAAAGCCTAATTGATCACCCACAAATGAACCGTTTCCATTAGCTAATGCGGGTTGCGTGGCAGCGGTACACGTATTTCCCCCCCAGCAATCATTGGCAGAGGCTAACCAAACTAAACGTTGTTGAAACCTGAATGACAAGTCTTTAGTCGGTGCAAAGTCCAGTTTATAGCCCGGAGAGTTGATGTTACTTCTTTGGAACGCACCATAAATGCCTGTCGGTCCAAAGTCAAAATCAGAGGCGCCATATAATGGGTCAAATCGACCATCAATACCTGCAGAAGAATGGTCTTTCCAATTAGAACTGCCACTGGCATAGTCGTATTCGAAATAAAATCGGGGTGACCAAGGCATATCGAAACTATAGCCTGCTTCTACATGTGAGGACCACGCTTCATGAAGTTGGGTTGTATTAGCATAAGTGCTGGTTGCGGCATATTTAACCGTACCGAACTGCCCCATCCCTTCCGCTTGAAAGTCGAACTTACCTTTAGTGGGTTTTTGATAAACACGCACCGTAGGTGTCCAGTAATTGCGGTTTCTAGTAGCATTTAGAGAGCTGTCACCTTCGTTTAATTGATACAGAGCCACCTCGGCATTGATATCTTTATAAAGGTTACTGTATTCAAAAATACCGCCCGAAAACCAAGTATGAAAATCTTCCTCATCCCATTGTTGGTTATTCAGCAGGTTGGGGTTTGTGGTAACCGAATTGTAGTTAGGGTATCTGAGCACGGGTACCGTAGCAAACGCATTAAATTGCCATTTGTCATAAACCATTACACGCGTTCTTACACCAGTAAAGTTATTAACCGTATTTCTAAATATGGGTCTAGCGACTAAGCGACGACTGCCCAAATCCATGGTTTGTCGACCGAATTTAATCTCAGTCCCCAAGCCGCTATTTAACGTATTTTGATCCGCCCAAGAGACATAGCCTTGAGCAAAATCCCAGGTGTCTACCGATGAGTTGTTAGCCGGAAATGGCGTGGTGTTAGGGCTGTTACTTGCATTATTACTATTGCTAATATCTGATCCCGAAGTTCGGGCATCGAGTAATTCTACTGCAACGCGGAATTTATTAAACTTGGCTTGTAACCAAAAATCGGTTTGCAAGGCAATTTGCTGATCTCCACCCGTAGATTGGCCTAGTGAAGAAGGCGACGTTTTTTGTGAACCCTTAAAGGCATCAGAAATTGATTCATAACGGGTTCTTTGTTCTACACCAAATGACAGCCAACTCGGTAAGCCTAAAGTGTCATGTGCGTTCCAAACCGGCTTTTCATAACTATTGCCTAACAGCGCATCATCCATCATAAAGTTATAAGCCGCCATAGGGGCTCTAGTATAGGTAGGCGTGGGTAGTTTTGTGGCGGCAGGATCCGCATTCAGGGTTTCAGCAGAAAGTCCTAGGGTTGGATAATTGAAAATCATTAAGCCAGGGATAACTAATTTAAGTGTCGAGTGTCCGACTGAACGACGTTTTTTTAATGTCATCATATTTCCTTAAAGCGATATAAAAAGTATCAACGAAGAGGGGGGCGTTGGGCTCGGGTTTAATTATATTACGATATATATTTTAATACATAACGTTTATTTCACAGCAAGTGATATGCCAATCGTATTATTTGCGAAGAAAATGGCTCTTAATGGGGATGTAGTTAGGAGGGTTCAGGGGAATTAATGTTGAAAAGTTTAATCAATTTGTTTGATTTCTTACATCGTCAGGTTATTTGATCTATAACGCTGTCGGTTTTATGACATTCGATGTGCTGTGAGTTTTTTAAATTCAAATAGCTGTATTGACTACCCATTTTATTTGATCTATGGTTGTAGTCACCTAAATACCTCCTATAGGAATCCACATGTTCAACACCACCGCAGAGCTCGAAGAGCTACTTATGCAACGATCGTTGTCTGATACACAACTTCAGGCAGCTGCTTCAGCATCGGCTGATTACAGAATTCTACCGGATGCGACAGTCATTAAAATTGGGGGGCAGAGTGTTATTGATCGTGGCCGTTCTGCTGTTTATCCTTTGGTGGATGAAATTGTGGCAGCTCGTAAGGCTCATAAACTCTTAATCGGAACGGGCGCGGGTACGCGAGCTAGACATCTGTATTCCATCGCGGCAGGCCTTAATCTGCCTGCGGGCGTGCTATCGCAATTGGGCGCTTCTGTTGCTGATCAAAACGCAGCTATGTTAGGACAACTGCTCGCCAAGCACGGTATTTCAGCGGTTGACGGTGCGGGACTCTCCGCGGTGCCTTTGTATCTTGCTGAAGTTAATGCGGTTGTTTTTAGTGGTATGCCACCGTATGGGCTTTGGATGCCACCACCGGCTAATGGTGTTATTCCTCCTTATCGTACGGATGCGGGTTGCTTTTTACTGGCTGAGCAGTTTGGTTGTCAGGCCATGATTTATGTTAAGGATGAAAACGGTCTATACACAGGTAATCCGAAGACTACGAAGCATGTCAGCTTTATTCCTAAAATATCGGTTGATGAAATGAAAGCCAAAGGCCTGCAGGACTCAATTCTTGAATTCCCGGTCCTTGATCTACTCAAAACGGCTAAACATATACCGCAAGTACAAATAATAAATGGTCTAGTCCCTGGCAATCTGACCCGCGCGCTCGCAGGCGAGCATGTCGGTACCATTATCACTGCAAGCTGAGAGTTAACGACATGACTGATATTACAAACAACATGATAAAACACATTGCTTCACCGCTTGCACGCCAGACGCTCTTAGATACTGAGTTGACCAGTCCTATTGCGGGTGGTCGTCCCATTCGGCTTTTGCCTTGGTTACAGGTGATTAAAATTGGTGGGCGCTCTATCATGGATAAAGGCGCTGAAGCGATTCTACCCATTGTTGAAGAAATTCGAAAATTGTTACCAGAACATCGGTTACTGATTCTGACGGGTGCCGGAATTCGGGCTCGACATGTTTATGGGGTCGGCCTTGATTTGGGCTTGCCAGTGGGATCTTTGGCTACCCTAGGCGCGAGTGAGGCAGGGCAAAATGGCCATATCTTGGCTTCTTTATTGGCCTCAGAAGGTGTGTCTTATGTAGAGCATCCCACTATTGCAAGTCAATTGGCTATTCATCTTGCGGCGACACGCGCCGTAGTGGGTAGTGCCTTTCCTCCGTATCATCACCATGAATTTCCTACCTCTCGTATTCCCTCTCATCGAGCGGATACCGGTGCGTTTTTATTGGCTGATGCTCTAGGGGCGGCGGGTTTAACGATTATAGAAGATGTTGATGGCTTGTACTCCGATGATCCTAAGGCATCAGGCGGAGATCAAGCTCAGTTTATTAGTGAAACAACGGCTACTGAGTTAGTGGGGCATCAAGGTGAATTGCCGTTTGATCCTGAGTTGTTGGCTGTAATGGCTAATGCACGTCATATTGAGCACGTACAGATTGTCAATGGACTCGTACCCGGGCGTCTCACCGCTGCCTTGCGAGGTGAACACGTCGGAACGATCATTCATACCGGTGCGGGTAAAGTTTAAGTTCAATAAATCGAGTGGACCCTAGACAGGGTTCACTCACTCGTCTCATCGGAATAATCGAGGGAATAATGCCCGTCACCGTGATGAAATACTCGATTAACGGGAAATGCATTGCGCTCAGCTAAATAATTGATAGCGCGTGTTTTTATCAAGCAAAAAATATCGTCACCTTCTTTTAACGCCATATCTCTGCAAGCCCCCGGCGTAATATCCGCTAATAAGGTAGCACCGCAATCGACTTGCACAATTAAACTTTCACCATTCTGAATCAGGGCGCAAATTTGCCCCTTTATTTGGTTTTGTATTGATATGCCATTCAAATAGTGGCGTGAAAGTGCAATATCATGAGAGCAAATTGACACTTGAGTTTGACTGCCAACGGATAATTTGGGACGTAACGGTAAGGCCAACGGTGTACCAAAACTATCCGCTAGACTATAACCAGAGTTAATATCATGACTTCGAATAGTGACAGGTAAAACATTATCAATTTGTCGAATACCTAAATACTTCAACATGTTTTTGTGTTTGGCGACTTCGTGCAAAGAGCCTCTATGTTGAATTTTGCCTTGTTCTAAAACGATCAGCAGATCGGTGAGTTCTAATATTTCACCTAAAGACTGGCTGGCGTACATAACAGGCAAGCCCATTTCGTACTGTAAGCGTTTAAGAATAGGTAGTAGTTGTATTCTATATTCGTTACCGATAACAGCAAAGGTTTCATCTAACAGTAATAATTTAGGGGCTTTAAGTAATGAGCGGGCTAATGCCACTCGTTGCTTCTCACCACTGGAAAGTAGTTCTATACGATGATTGAGGATAGGACCTAACTCTAATAACTCAACTAAATAATCGACAGTAAAGAGGCGCCGCTGTTTTAAGGTACGATTAAAGGTTTCGGTTAGATTATCTGAAATAGTTTCGCTTGAATTAGTCGTGTCATATTGCAGAACAGCCCCTACAGATCTTTGTTCACGAGGCACGAAAATACCTTTTTGACTATCAAAAAGAATCTTTCCATCGAGCACTATATAGCCACTTTGCGGTTGTAAAGTGCCAGCCACTAACTCCAACACAGTGCTTTTCCCGGCGCCTGATTTACCTAATAAGCCAGTCGTTGTCTCGTTGATAGAGAGTTGTGTATTTAAATTAAAATGCCCTCTACGGAGCTTTACATTCATTTCCAATAACATAAACAAACCTAATATTAGTCAATTCAATCTGAGTTTAGTCGCTATGTATAAAAGTAAACAGCGTGTGATGGCAATATACACAAGATGATTAAGGTTTGTCTACCTACATTAATGTTTAACCCAACTTAACAACTTTTCTTTCAATTTGGGTAGTTCTTGATACGAACACAAGGCTATTCTTAAATCACCTGCTCTTTGCACATCATACTTATAATGTAATTTGAGTTAGAACAACTCGACCAAAGTAGTGTAAGTAAACCCAATAGGTGGGGCTGTTCGGCGACAATTAACTTGTCCGGTCGACGTCAATTATCTTGACCGGTAGAACAGCATCCGATAAAAAACTAACGTTAACCCTCCCGCTCTTGATTAAGACGTCAGTTGGTCATCTAGCGGTTTGTTTGTAGCTGGTGCTAAGAGTCAACGCCCTGATTAAGAAGGGTTAGACCGCCACTTATCATCAATTAGTTAAACGTAGTCTATACAAAATTGCCGGACAGCAATGATCGCTGGTAAGCTTTCTTATTTACGGGTATGGAATTTAAGGTACTTCAAATGAACGTTGATACATCATTAGTCAAAGAAAAAAGCCAAGGCGAATGGGGCGAAGGTGAAATAAATAAAGATAAAATTTCTGAACTAAATCTAATTTTTAGATCGCTCTATGGTCGAAGTCGTGATGAGTTTCTGAAAGATATTCCGCTTGTTGGGCTGACATTAATTGGTACGGGAGAAATTTGGCGAGTTGAATATGGTGAACTTGTTAAAAGTTACCCGCCTATAAAAGCTATTCCCAATGTAAAAGGTTTAATGCATTCCATACTGGGTGCTTATGCTGTTAATAATTTATTGCAAAGAAAAAATAATTTAGATGAGCACAAAATAGCCGGTGTTCTAAGTGCTGCCTTGGAGGTAGCAATAGAAGCAATCCCTCTCGAGCTTCCAACCGAATTGGTTGATCCAACCTTGGTCGTAATTAGAAAACTAAAACAACTGACTGAATCATGGGAAATAGGTAAGGATCTTAGCCAAAATGATTTTACTGAGGGTTTAAGGTTAGTTAGCAAGGAACTTGAATATGTGATTGAAACAGTCGGTGAAATGGCTTATCACGCTCTGCTACAAAGCTTTCAGTTATTTAAAGATGAGAGTTCTCCTGACGAATGGGAAAACTGTATTATGGGCGTTTGTGGTCCAAGTCAGGGTCGTCGAGATAATATTGAGATTGCTGTAGCCATGTCACTGATGGGCAAGGACGCACTGGGTAGCCGATTACTGTATTTAGAAAATGCATTCACAATACCCGATGGCTTGAAATTTGTAGCGGCTGCGCTTGTAGAAAAAGACTTGGGCCAAGCCGTTTTTGGTGAACCGTATAGGATGTGGAGAGATCTTCTTTCTGAAACGGCTACGAAATATGTGGGTTATAGTTTTTTTCCTGAACTTGGGCCATCCAGACAACTATAAGTATCTATGCAAGCTTCCATATTTATTGGGCGGGGTAAAACTAATTAACATGGCCTTGGCTTGCGCCGACTTTTAATGCCCCGTTTAGTATAAATTTGCTCTAGCCATTCAGCACGATTAGTCATGTCTGGACTCACCAACAACAACACATTTTTAGGTTTAAAACGTTTATCCATAACCGGCGTAATATTAGACACGGCCTGTGCAGAGACTAAAATAAAATGCGTGTCGATGGTCATGGCTATCTATTAAAGTTATAAAGGAGTGTTTACAAAGTGTAAGTAGCGGGCAATTGTTTAGGTAATTCTTTGATCCACACATTAAATATCCAATAGCAATACAGGCTCAGAATCATCAATCATTTCTAATGTCGAGACGTCCTGTAGTTTTTTTGTCATCGCCCTGGTACGCGTATCTTTTAACTTTTCTAAGGAACCAGAAGCCGTGGTGAGTTGTTTATGTACCAAGGCTAATTGCTCAGAATACGTGGCGAACTCTGTCTTAACTTCGGCTAATACTTTCCAGACTTCACTACTGCGTTTTTGCACAGCCAGAGTTCTAAAGCCCATGTGTAAACTATTAAGCAACGCTGATAAAGTCGTTGGCCCGGTAATGGTGATGCGGTATTTACGTTGCAGCAGTTCAAACATGTGCGGATGTCTTAATACTTCCGCAAACAAGCTTTCGATGGGTAAAAACATAATCGCAAAGTCAGTGGTATGGGGTGGATCAATGTATTTGGTACTGATGTCTTTTGCAAAACTCTCAACCACTTTTAATAGCGTGTTCTGTGCTTGATCAATTTTAGCGGTATCGCCCTCCTCATAAGCTTGCAATAACACTTGATAGCTTTCTAACGGGAACTTTGAATCCATCGGCAACCAGACGGTTTTCTCATCGCCTTTGCCCGGCAGTTTAACGGCAAACTCTACATTCGCTTGGCTACCTTGTTTAGTCGCTACATTAGTCGCATATTGATCAGGCGTTAATATTTGCTCCAAGATATTGCCTAATTGATATTCACCCAGAATACCGCGTGTTTTTACATTGGATAGCACTTTCTTTAAATCACCCACGCCAATGGCTAAGGTTTGCATCTCTCCCAGCCCCTTATGCACTTGCTCTAAGCGATCACTGACTTGTTTAAAGGATTCACCCAAACGCTTTTCTAACGTGCTTTGCAATTTTTCATCCACGGTTTTACGCATCTCGGATAATTGCTGAGTATTGTCTTCTCTGATGGATTTGAGTTGTTTTTCTAGGGTGTCTCTGATGTCAATGATGTTGCTAGAGAATCGGGCTTCAAAAGACTTTAAGCCCTCTGCCAATTCTTGCCGATTTGATTTAGCATCAGTTTTAATGGTTTCTTCAAAGCCGTTCAGTTGTCTAGCTTGGGCACTGTTGTTCTCACTGATACGATTTAATACGGTATCCTGAAAGACTTTAAAGGCTTCCTGCATTTCTCTTCTGTTATCAAAACTGACATCTCTTAGTTCTTTACGGACATCAGAAAAGCCTTCTTTTAAACTATTTTCATGCTGGTGATGTAAGCGGATTAGTTCTTCTGTACTTGTGTCTAAGTTAGCTTTAAGTAAGGTATTGACTCGGATTAAAGTCAAGATAGCGATAATGAGTAATCCGAATAGGATTACCCCAGTAATGCTTAAGATGATTACTAATGATTCAGTCATTTGTAGTTTCCATCATGGGTTGTGTTTAAAGTTCCAGACGTGTTTCATAGTCTCCTTGAGACTCCCTCTCAGGCAAATCGGGGATAGACCCCGCGGTCTTTTCAAAAAAATCAATTGGCCAACCGTTGGTATCAGCTGTACCTAGTTGTTCAAGCAAAATCTTAATGGCTTGTTGAATAAGTTGAGTTTGATTAGTTAAAACGACTTGTTCCATTATTGCAACTCCTCAGATGAGACGAATTCAAGTGGGTTCACAGCAATTATTTTTGCAGTGACTTCTTTTTTATTTTTTTTCAATAGTTTATCATCACAGGAGATAAAAACATCGGCCAAAACTTCAGCATAAGCCAAATGAACGGCATCAGCAATGCCAAATCCCAGTTGATACAAATAGTCTGCACGAGAACGAATGGCTTGTTTATCATCGACAACGGGACAAAAGAACTTTTCTAATTGCGCTTTTAATAAAAGACGTTCTTCTTCGATTTCTTTAATGTGAACAGATGAAACAACTGATTAATAGGAATTAAGAAAGCATTATTTCAGCTTCACCAAACATAAAATGAATATAAGATCCCTCACGCAGAAAGTTGGAGGACTTTTATGCTGATCTGGATAATGATTGTCCTTGCAGGTGTAGGCATTGGACCACGGGGTCTGATCATTGCACCTGCTGGTCTAGGTATTTGACCCCGAGGTCTAAGCATTGCACCTGCAGGTGTAGGCATTGGACCCCAAGGTCTAGCCATTGCACCGGCAGGTATAGGCATTGGACCCCGAGGTCTAGCTATTGCACCTGCAGGTCTAGATATTGAACCCCAAGGTCTAGCCATTGCACCGGCAGGTCTAGGTATTGGACCACGAGGTCTAAGCATTGCACCGGCAGGTATAGGTATTGGACCCCGAGGTCTAAGCATTGCACCTGCAAGTCTAGGCATTGGACCTCATGGTCGGTTCCTTAGGCTAATGATAAATCCACCGCAAGCATTGGCATTAATTTGCTAATAATGAGGCTATTTAAAAATTATTTTCTCAAGCACCATTATTTTTTATGATGTTAGGTCATGCGGGGGCTGTAGAGGTAATTAAGTTTAAAATTAGCCAATAAAACCTATTATTTATGAGGATTAATGTAGGTCGGCGGAAAATAAATGCTAGAATTTTGACTTTAGTGCGTATACTCAAGGCTCCTTCCTAAATGATTACCTTGAGGTTTTCCCATGAAAAAAACGAAAGTTTCGTTGGATTTTATAAAACTGCCCGTGCCACAGAAAATTGTTTTTTATCGCAGTGTATTAGTTTATATGGCAGGGAGTATTATTTATCAGACGCCGGATGTGTCTTTAGCTGAGGCTAAACTGGCTGTGGATAATCTAGAAATAGCCGCATTAGCTGCAGAAGGTGGTGGGCCATTAACGACCGCGCAAACACATGCAAAAGAAAAGATTGCGGATGACATATTCCATAATTTAGCGGCCTATGTAGAGAGAATTGCCAACGGTGATGACGCTAAAATACTTTCTAGTGGTTTTCATTGTACTTTGCAGCCCGCACCTATTAATAAATTACCCTTGGTGATTAATGATGGTTTAGTTTCTGGTACGGTAGATGCGGTGATGAAAGCAATTGAAAATGCAGGGGCTTATTATCTAGAGATTGCCATAGGTGAAATACCCACTACAGCGACAGGTTGGAAGTTAGCGGGAAGTAGTACCAGTGCAAGAATGACGATTTCTGGTTTAACGGTGGGCTCAAAATGCTTTTTTAGAATGAATGCACTGACCCCACTAGGCCTCACCGATTTTTGCGATCCGGTTTCAAAAATTATTATCTAAGTATTCTTCGTTGGGCGGTATTTATAAATAACCAAGTACCGCGTTTTGTTATCGATTTCTATTTCACTAATTCCATTAATTTAGCATAGCTGGTTACCACTTCATATTGCACTTGGTCTGACGTAATCTTAGCGAA
>CAIXDX010000051.1 GCA_903918335.1 uncultured Methylococcaceae bacterium
AGGCGTATTTTTGCTGTTAATGCATGATGTCGCGGCAAAAGATCAGCATTTAATATTGATAGGTGCTTTGCTTTTATACCGTGTTATTTATTATTTCTTACCGTTATTGTTGGCAGGTATTAGTCTATTTGCTTATGAGGTTTATAGTCGCCGTAAAATTTTAAGTACCGGAGCAGGTGCGCTTCAAAAAATTTTGTCGGCAATCGTGCCACAGTTATATTCCTTTTTATTGTTATTAGCCGGTGCTTTGTTATTGGTTTCTGGGTCACTGCCGACTAGCCCTGAAGTTGTTAAATCTATAAAAGATGTTGTGCCCTTACCCGTCTTAGAGTTATCGCACTTAACGGGTAGTTTGGTTGGCGTTTTATTGCTATTGTTAGCTCGAGGTATTTGGTTAAAGATAGATGCAGCGTGGTATGGCAGCATAGGGTTGTTGGGGCTCGGTATTGTGACCTCTTTATTAAAAGGCTTTGATTGGCATGAGGCGATAGTTTTAAGCATTATTTTATTAATGATGATACCGACTAAGGCGCATTTTCAGCGCCAATCTTCCTTATTGCATCTGCCTTATTCTATGAGTTGGCTGGCTTCTGTGGCGATGGTGTTAGTGGGTTGTGTCTGGTTAGGCTTTTTTTCTTATCGAGATGTGCAATTCTCTCAGGACCTATGGTGGCAGTTTTCTTATGAAGGCAATGCGCCTAGGTTTCAGCGGGCTTTGTTAATGATGATTATCGTTATTGTCGCTTATGCCTTATCTTATTTATTAAGTGTGGCTCCGCCAAAATCTCGCTTAAAACCTACTGCTAACGATTTAATGATGGCTAAAGAAATCATTATGAATAGTAGTGATACCCAAGGTTATCTAGCGTTATTGGGTGATAAATATCTGTTTTGGAATGAAGCGCATGATGCTTTTATTATGTATGCCATCACCTCGCAATTTTGGATTGCGATGGGCAATCCAGTAGGTAATAAAGCTACGATTGAAGAATTACTGTATGGATTCTTAGAACAAGCGGATC
This sequence comes from uncultured Methylococcaceae bacterium, assembly GCA_903918335.1. Taxonomy (GTDB): domain Bacteria; phylum Pseudomonadota; class Gammaproteobacteria; order Methylococcales; family Methylomonadaceae; genus Methylobacter_C. The sequence continues at coordinate 1,023 of CAIXDX010000051.1, forward strand.
AATACGGCGCTAAAGCGGTTTTTTATCAAACCAGTGAAGTATGGTTACCAGCCTATCTTGAATTAGGTTTATCTTTATTTAAATTGGGTGAAGAAGCCTTGGTGGATTTGACGAGTTTTAGTCTGCAAGGTAAACAGCGGGAAAATCAACGGAGTGCAATCAATAAGTTTACTAAATTAGGATTTAGTTTTGAAATTTTATCAGGGTCAGTCGTTGAGAATGCATTACCACAGTTGCGTCAAATTTCTGATGCTTGGTTGTCCCATAAAAACACCCGTGAAAAAGGTTTTTCTTTGGGTTTTTTTGAAGAGGGTTATATCAAGAGTTGTGACGTAGCCGTTATAAAAGATGAGGCAGGAAATATTAAAGCATTTGCTAATTTGTGGCTCACTACCGATAAAGCTCAGTTATCGGTAGATTTGATGCGCTATCAGCCTAACACCCCTAACGGCATAATGGATTACTTGTTTGTTGAGCTGATGTTGTGTGGAAAAGACGAAAATTATCAGTGGTTTTGTTTAGGGATGGCGCCTTTAGCGGGTTTGGATAACCGTCCTTTGTCGCCTTTGTGGAATAAAGTCGGTGCTACGCTGTTTAAAAAGGGTGAACATTTCTATAACTTTGAAGGCTTGTATGAATATAAGGCTAAGTATGCACCGCAATGGCATCCACGCTATTTAGCGGCGCCTGCCGGATTTTCGGTGCCTTTTATCCTGATGCAGATCGCCCGGATTATTTCTGGAGGCTGGCAAGGCATCTTTGGTAAATAAACAGACTTGAAAAAAAAATACACGTCCCCAAATAGTGGGAAACATTTTATAACTACTATTAAGGATTACTATTGTGACTGTTGAAACAAAAAAAGAAACACTTGGCTTTCAAACCGAAGTAAAACACCTCTTACATTTAATGATTCACTCCTTGTACAGTAACAAGGAAATATTCCTCAGAGAATTAATCTCTAATGCTTCTGACGCGGCAGATAAATTACGTTTTGAAGCTCTATCAAATGATGCTTTATATGAAGGCGATAGCGAGTTAAAAATTCGCATTGAGTTCGATAAAAATAAAAAAACCATCAGCATTATAGATAACGGTATTGGTATGACGCGTACTGAGGTACAAGAACATATCGGTACTATTGCAAAATCAGGGACTAAACAATTCTTCGAAGCTTTAACCGGTGAGCAAGCAAAAGACAGCGAATTAATCGGTCAATTTGGGGTGGGTTTTTACTCTGCATTTATTGTGGCTGATAAAGTCACTTTAACGACTCGTAAAGCCGGTGCAGATAAATCTGAAGCAACGCGATGGGAGTCTGCCGGTGAGGGGGATTACACCATTGAAGCTGTTGAAAAACCGACTCGTGGTACTGAAATTGTTTTACATTTAAAAGAAGCAGAAACGGAGTTCTTAGATGGTTATCGTATCCGTTCTATTGTTAGAAAATTCTCTGATCATATCTCTTTACCAATCATTATGGATAAAGAAGTCATGCCAGATTATGACGATGAAGAAGTTGAAAAGGGCACAGAAAAAACTGAAAAACCAGTAACTACAATTCAAGAAGAAACTATCAATAGTGCTTCAGCTTTATGGACTAAATCTCGTCAAGAAATTAGCGATGAAGATTACAATGAATTTTATAAACACGTGGGTCATGATTTTCAAGATCCATTAACATTTGTACATAGTAAAGTAGAAGGTACTAACGAATATACTTTATTGCTTTATACCCCTGCGCGTGCTCCATTTGATTTATGGGATAGGGATGCAAAACATGGGGTAAAACTATATATTCGTAAAGTCTTTATCACTGATGACGCTGAGCAATTAATGCCACGTTATTTACGTTTTATCAGAGGTATTATTGATGCAAACTCTTTACCTTTAAATGTATCAAGAGAAATTCTGCAGCAAAGTAAACAAATCAGTGCGATTAAATCCGGTGCCGTTAAAAAAGTCTTGGGTATGTTAGAAAACTTGGCTAAGAATGAAAGTGAAAAATATGAAACTTTCTGGGTGCAATTCGGTAACGTTATTAAAGAAGGCCCAATCGAAGATCATACGAATAAAGATCGCGTGGCCAAGTTATTGCGTTTCGCTTCTACACACACTGATACCGATAAACAATCAGTGTCTTTAGAAGATTATGTGGGTCGAATGAAAGAAGGGCAAGATAATATTTATTATGTGACTGCCGATAGTTTTTCAGCTGCTAAAAACAGTCCTCATTTAGAAATTTTCCGTAAAAAAGGTATTGAAGTTCTATTGTTATCGGATCGTATTGATGAATGGTTAGTATCTAACTTAGATGAGTTTGAAGGTAAGCATTTACAATCTGTCGCTAAAGGTGATTTAAATCTAGGTGACTTAGCAGATTCTGAAGAAGAAAAAGCGCAACAAGAAGAAGTGACTAAAGACTTTGAATCGGTTATTAGTCAAATTAAAGAAGTATTAGCGGATAAAGTGAGCGAAGTACGTTTGAGTCATCGTTTAACTGAATCACCTGCATGTTTGGTGGCTGATGTGTATGGCATGAGCTTGAACATGGAACGCATTATGAAGGAAGCGGGACAATCTATGGGCTTTGGTGGTAAGAAACCAGTGTTTGAGATTAACCCTACGCATCCTTTAGTGGTTAAATTAAAAGCTGAACAAGATGATGCTCGTTTTGCTGATTTAAGCCATATCTTGTTTGATCAAGCTATTTTGAGTGAAGGTGGTCATTTAGAAGATCCGGCCGCTTTTGTACATAAGTTAAATGGTTTATTACAAGGTTTATTAAAGTAAACCGTTAAACTTTAAAAAGGCCGGATTAAACC
>CAIXDX010000052.1 GCA_903918335.1 uncultured Methylococcaceae bacterium
CGTTTCTTAAACGATCGAGTTGCCTTTTAAAACTATGTCTATCTTGATTAAGACAGAGAGAAATTTGCTGGGTGAGTTGCTTGACAAGTTCTAAAGAGGCCATCAAATACAGGGTATAAAAATGAAAGATTATACCCTATATCATCTACTGACTTTATTCGCCAGCTCTTACATCGAATTCAATTTTCCATTGGCTGTGATCTTTTTGAGAGATGGCATGTAATTCTAAAGTACCTACTTCTGTAATTGCCGAACACAAATGTACAGGCACAACCATACCAGCACTTCTACCCTCTTCAGGTAAAGTAATATCAAGTTCTGTAAGCTCGTCTAACTCATCATTAGACCAATACTCTAAACGCGATCCCACTTTGTCTTCACGACGCGTAGTAGAGGCAAAAAATCGGAAGCGCACAGGTTCACCCACAACTAAACCAAACTCATCACTGGGTAACTCTTCACGCGTACCTTCTTCCATACCAAACGGCGCCACACACAAGGCAACAACTTCAGGAGCAAAGCCTGGAACTGCCGGCATAGCACTTTCAATACCCACATAATAAGCTGCAGCAGTTCCACCTTTAATCCGTACACCTTTACCTTGCCTAACATGACCGTAATAAGCCGCACCTCGTGCCACAGCCAAATCTAGATCGGCACCTGACAATAGCCGAGCCGGAGGTGCTTGTTCGGCACTTAACCAAGAATTCAACACAGCCATTAAACGTTCGGCTAAAGGATGAGCTTTTAAAACCCCTCCATTAAATAACACGGCTGTAGGATAAATAAAGCTAGCATCTTGAGGGAGATTGATCCCACTTATCTCCTGAGCCGCTTGAGACTGTTTAGATAAAAATCCCGCTAAATGCCGAGTGATAGCGGCATCCTGTGCATAAGGTAAACCCGCAGTCCTTAAACCCGTCCTAGGACGGCTAATAGGACGATCTGCACTTGAAACCCATGGAAAAAACCCTTCAACCAAAACATTAGCCAATTCTGTACGAGTCAATTCGGTACGAATGTTTCCAGCCATTAAAGAGGAACCACGATTAGCTATTACTAAAGGTACAGACTCTAATTCTGTGTTAGTAAACAATTTTTCTTTAGCGTCACGGCAACTATGCGTTAAAGCTTGCAACTGCCAAGGCTCAATACGCTTACCTTCTTGATCTAGCTTTACTTTAACAGTATAAGCTAAAGCTAAATCCATATTATCTCCACCCAGTAAAATATGATCACCGACCGCAATACGTGTTAGTTCCAAATTACCTTGATCTTCAGTCACCGCAATTAATGATAAATCCGTAGTGCCACCACCCACGTCAACCACCAAAATCACATCACCACATTGTGCTTGTTTACGCCAATCACCCTGACTTTTTTCAATCCAGCTATATAAAGCCGCTTGCGGTTCCTCTAATAAAATGGCTTGCCCTAAACCTACAGATCGAGCCGCTTCCACCGTTAAATCACGGGCAGCAGGATCAAACGATGCAGGTACAGTAATGACTAAATCTTGATTTTCTAGAGGGGCATTTGGATGTAAAGATAACCAAGCATCTTTCAAATGTGCCAAATAAGCCGTAGTAGCCTGAAAAGGAGAAATACGCTCTACTTCCTCAGGTGCTTCAGCAGGTAATATTGGGGCTTTACAATCCACACCTGCATGACACAACCAACTTTTAGCACTAGATACCAGTCTAATAGGCGTTTTACTACCTAAACTACGCGCAATTTCACCTAACAAATACTGTGGTTTTAACGCCCAAGGAAGACTAGTCGATCCTTCCGCTAATTCAGAAGGATGTGCTTGATAAA
>CAIXDX010000053.1 GCA_903918335.1 uncultured Methylococcaceae bacterium
ATTGAGCGTATAGTCCGCATGCGCTGTTCCAAGCCCTAAAGCCATTAAAATCAGACCTGCGAATAGTTGCTTTGCTTTGTTCACGGAGCAGCCCCTTCGATAGTTGTTATAAAACTCTTAAATTATAAGTATTTATATAGATCGTAATGTCTAGCCATTCCAAAATAGCTGGCACAATCCCTTTTACGTAATAATTATCTCAAAAAACGTGTAGATTTTAACTCATGACGCCGATCTATACCAGACGTCCTTTATGTGATTTTAAATCGAATCTTAAAAAAAAGCCTTTGACTACTTCCATACAAAAGCTTTTTATTTTTTTATATAGTACTTTATTAGCTATTTAAAGTTTCAGTATAAGCCTTACCGTATTTAGAGATTTGATGTCTAACAATTTCTTAACTAATTGACCGATCTCTTCGGTAAGGACTGCCTCTTCAGCATGAAACTTTGCTAGCCCCCCTACAAATTTGGATTAAGACTACACTAATGTAACTGATTTATAAAAACAGAATCTATTCGACAATCACCCATTACTGGATGATCAATTACACTTTGTTCAAAATCTTTATAACTAGGTAATTGAAGTGCAATTCTGTTAATTTTTCCACCAGAAAATTCAAATTCAATTGCTCCGCCTTTAAGTCTTGGACTTCCAGATTTAGTTGTAAATAAAACCATACCATCATTATTCGTTAAGTGCCCTTGCTGATCAGGCAATAAACGCCCACAAGTAAACTCATTGAACAACAATCCAGAAATCACCTGAGCTAACTGCCGCGCCGTTACTATTAATCCTTCAGCAGGAACTGGATTGACCTGAATAGATTCAGTTGCTATTGCACCCGAAATGGAGGTCTTACTAGCTTCAACAGATGCTAATTCACCACTAGCATTTGAATTAGTAGATGGAGCAATTGAGGATGGAACGACATTAGCTTGAGCCTTAGAATCAGAAAGTAACTTCTCTAAACCAAAGTCACCTAAGTAATTCTGTAATAGGACGGTTCCATCTCCCTTGTTAGCAGTAAATAATAAGGGATATAACTGCTGCTCAATTTCAACCTTATTAGGGTTACTTAAAACACGTGCAAACTGCCTTTCTATTGATTTGAGCGGCAATAAAACCTGTTGCTTTTTATCCCCAGTAACCTGCATATCTTGCCAATCAGCTTGTGAGTTAACCTTTAAACCCATTGCTTTCATTACTACATAGTCATCCGCAACTAAACAAGATCCAAAGTTCTTTGCCTTAATTTCCTCCATTGTTTTAGCTGACATGTCGTCACTCAACAATTGCTGAGATGATCTATTGTAATTATTCCAATCGGGACTATTGACTAAGAAATAATATATGAACGCATCACGATCAAACTTATTAAATCCTAAATCTCGCAATACCAGCTTTATCTTTTTACAATTACTTTCAACATCATTGTAATTAGTCCAATCCGGTTTTAAATTTGGCTTATCAGAACTTTTGGACTGCTCGAGCAACTGCACCAACTTGATATCACCATCTACCACTTTACTGGGTAAATAACCTATATCACTAAGCGTTAAATCCCTTGCATCTGGTACTCCATCAGCATTTGTTTTTAGCAATAATGAGGCAGACACTTCTGGTAAAACCTTCAATTCACCCAATACTTGAGTTTCTGCTCCCAAAAGATTCACTCCTCCTTCAGCAACACTGTATACCTCAAATTTAGCCTGTTTTAAAAGACCCGATTTACCAGAAAAACCTATTAAACTGGGTAGCGAATGTGACTCTGAACTTTGTTTTAATGATGTTTTGGGCGCAGGAGATGCCTGTGCTGAAGTTTTCGCCCATTGCCCCGCGATTTGCCCAACCGCCGCAACACCTACACCCACTCCAGTTAATGCCAGTAAACTACTTGCGGCACTAACATCACCTGCCAACCCAGCCATATTAACTTCGCGATTTGTACTTGATGTAAACCCATATTCAACAGTTGTTTCCTTTCCATAATCTAATCGCACCCAAGGCATCAAGACAATCTTTTTAGCTTCAAATTTAAAATTACAATTACCAGTACTGGATTGATAAAGAAAGCCTGTGGCTTCATTTTTAAACTTAAGTGCATCATTATGCACCGAGAATAATAAAGAGGAGAACAAGTCTCCATTTTCATAACTAGGCGCCATGTTATTACAGCCAGCTTTCAAAATATTTTCGCCCTTAAACTCAAAATCTGAAATCAAGCGCACATAATAATCGTCACCATCTATGAGCTTAAACCCTGGAATTGGCTCAAATGAAGTTGATTCAATTGATTGAGCACCACTAGAACCCCCACCCTGACCAGAAGGATAATCAAGCGCAATCTGTCTAGTTGATGAACACGCAATTAATATAGAACTTAAAACTAAGCCCGCAATAAAACGATTCAACATTTTAAAACCTTATCATGAAGATATGAGAAATCAAGCAACAAACGAACCAAGATAATAGGCCCTATAAGTCCTAGTTGTCATGTGTTTTTTTGAAATATCCAAGTAATAACAATTCAGATATACATTTCTAATCCAGTTACCCGACCACACTTTTTCCCACAATTTAAGTCCATACCATGTAAAATCTCTCACCTGTTTTTTGAAATTTGGGATATATCAAAGTGTTTAGAGGAACAACAATACTTTCTGTTCGTCGTGGTGATAAAGTAGTGATTGGTGGTGACGGTCAAGTCACATTAGGAAATACAGTCATGAAAGGAAACGCCCGAAAAGTCCGCCGCTTATACCACGACAAAGTCATTGCCGGCTTTGCTGGAGCTACAGCAGACGCATTTACTTTATTTGAGCATTTTGAAGGTAAGCTTGAAAAACATCGCGGTAACTTAACAAGAGCAGCCGTCGAAATGGCTAAAGACTGGCGTACTGATCGCGCTTTACGTAAATTAGAGGCTCTGCTTACGATTGCTGATGCTAAAACCTCTTTAATAATTTCTGGTACAGGTGATGTTATTGAACCTGAATACGATTTAATGGCTATTGGCTCAGGTGGTGCTTTTGCCCAAGCAGCTGCCCGAGCTCTCCTAGAAAATACAGACTTAAGCGCAAGAGAAATAGTTGAAAGATCTTTAAATATTGCCGCCGATATTTGTATATACACAAATCATAACCTACGTATCGAAGAATTAGACGCAGAGCCTAATGAGTAACACCATGACACAAATGACCCCTAAAGAAATTGTAAACGAACTAGATAAACATATTGTTGGCCAAGCCAGCGCTAAGAAATCAGTTGCCATCGCACTTAGAAACCGTTGGCGTAGACAGCAAGTCGATATCTCATTACGAAACGAAATTACACCCAAAAATATCTTAATGATCGGCCCCACAGGTGTAGGTAAAACAGAAATCGCACGCAGACTCGCTCGCCTTGCAAATGCTCCATTTATCAAAATTGAAGCCACTAAATTTACTGAAGTGGGCTATGTCGGTAGAGATGTTGAATCTATTATTCGCGACCTAATTGACACTGCCGTTAAAATGACGCGCATAACCGAAATGGAAAAGGTCGAAAACAAGGCGTATGAAGCGGCAGAAGAAAAAATTTTAGACATCCTATTACCCCGTGCTGAAGGTGGCATGTTAAGTGAGACAGAAGAGTCTACTCGTCAAAAAATGCGTAAAAAGCTTAGAGAGGGGGATCTTGATTCTAAAGAAATCGAAATTGATGTTCATGTAACGCCTGTCGGAGTTGAAATTATGGCACCTCCAGGCATGGAGGAAATGACCAGTCAATTACAAGGTATGTTCCAAAACATTAGTTCTGGTAAAACTAAATCTCGCAAAATGCCCATTAAAAAAGCATTGCAGTCCTTACAAGAAGAAGAAGCCAGCAAACTTATCAACGAAGATGATATTCGCTTTAGAGCTGTTGAGTCGGTAGAACAAAATGGCATAGTATTTCTTGATGAAATCGACAAAATTTGTAAGCGATCTGAGCTAGGTGGTGGTGGAGGTGAAGTATCCAGAGAGGGTGTTCAACGTGACTTATTACCGCTAGTTGAAGGCAGTACAGTTAGCACAAAATATGGCGCAATCAAGACCGATCATATCTTATTTATAGCATCAGGCGCATTCCATGTTGCCAAACCTTCCGATTTAATACCAGAATTACAAGGGCGTTTCCCAATTCGTGTTGAACTCAGTGCACTAACGGCTGATGATTTCGTACGAATTTTAACGGAACCCAATGCCTCATTAACCGAACAGTACACTGCCCTATTGGCAACAGAAGGAGTCACCTTATCATTCGCCACAGATGGGATACAACGTATTGCAGAACTAGGTTGGCAAGTTAATGAACGTGTTGAAAATATTGGCGCAAGGAGACTACACACTCTTTTAGAAAGACTATTAGAAGAAATATCTTATAATGCCTCCGACCTTGAAGATAAAAATATAGTGATTGATGCAGCTTATGTAGATCAGCACCTCACTGAATTTGCTGATGATGAAGATTTAAGTCGTTACATTCTATAAATATATAGTAAATCACAATAATCCTTATGCGCTTAACTGTTAAACCTTGTAACACTTGGCCTACTGACATAAAACTACATCAATTATCTAATATCCTCGAAATTAGTTTTGATAATGGTAGTAACTTTCAACTACCCTGCGAATATCTACGAGTGTATACACCGTCTGCAGAAGCGGTTGGGCATGGTCCAGGGCAAGAAGTATTACAAATAAATAAAGAAGATGTAGGAATATTAGAAATAAAACCCATAGGTAATTATGCTATTAGTCCTGTCTTTAGTGATGGACACAACAGCGGGATTTACACATGGGACTTACTTTACAAATTAGGCGCTGAATATCAAGAATTATGGATTAACTATCTACATGAACTTGAAACAGCTGGCCATAAGCGCAAAGAAACTTTAAAAAATTAGGCATAAAAATGACAAACGATAACACCACTCACTTTGGTTTTAAACAAGTTGCAACAGATGAAAAAGTTAATCTTGTCCGCGGTGTGTTCGACTCAGTTGCGGGACAATATGACATTATGAACGACCTTATGTCTTTGGGGATACATCGCATCTGGAAACGTGTTGCCGTTCAACTAAGTAATGTTCGTAAAGGCGAACAAGTACTAGACTTAGCAGGTGGCACTGGCGACTTAACTATTCTCTTCGAACAAAGAGTGGGTAAAGACGGTCAAGTAGTTTTAGCAGATATTAATTCTGAAATGTTACGCACTGGCCGTGATAGATTAATCAATAAAGGCTTAATCGGCAACATCCGTTATGCTCAAGTTAATGCTGAATGTCTACCCTTTGAAGACAATACTTTTGACTGTGTTTGCATTGCGTTCGGCCTTAGAAATGTAACCGATAAAGATGCCGCATTACGGTCAATGTACCGTGTACTAAAGCCAGGTGGACGCGTAATCGTTCTTGAATTCTCACACCCCATCGATAAGATCACTGAAAAAGTATACGATTTCTATTCATTCAAACTACTCCCTAAAATTGGCAAAGTAGTCGCAAAGGATGAAGATAGTTATAGATATCTTGCTGAATCTATTCGTATGCACCCCAAGCAAGAAGAACTAAAAAATATGATGATAAATGCAGGCCTAGAGCGTTGCGAATACTTCAATATGACTCAAGGTATTGTGGCTGTTCATAGAGGCTACAAAATTTAGCATGATCATCAAACCTTTGTTGATGAGTGCAATAGAAAATGCACTCAATTATTTTATCGGCTTAGACGACCACAAAACCCAATACTTGTCGCCACTAGCCGATAAAATAATTGCAATTACTATACAACCCTTTAACGAAACTATTTATCTTTGCCCGTCTGCAGACTCTATTCAACTATTAGATTATTGCACAACACATCCTGATACTACATTAACGGGCTCTGCATTTGCTTTCGGCCTAATGGGACTCAGCGCTAGTCCGATGCGCTCAATTTTCTCGGGTGACGTTAAGATTGAAGGTGATATGCATACAGGTAAAAAGTTTCAAGAGCTATTTGCCAAACTAAATATCAACATAGAACCCTTAATTGCCCAATACACTGGCGACAAGATAGCTAATACTTTGAGTCAGTTTTTTCATAGTGGAAAAAACTGGAGCAATGAATCTATTGAAACATTTAAACTTAATCTCTCAGAATTTCTGCAAGAAGAAACTCGCGACCTTCCTTCAGCACCTGAAATAGATATTTTTTACACTCAGGTTGATCATCTACGTACTGATTTTGATCGCTTACAAAGCCGAATTGATCGTTTGCAAAAATCTCATCCTAAAGGTAACTCGTGATTCGACCCAAAATACTCTATCGCCTACTCCATATTAACTGGGTTTTGATGTATCACGGACTAGACGAAATTGTTTTAAAAACCAATCTATTTAGACCCATAAGATACCTAGCTTTCATAACACCTGGTTTCTGGTTTAAATCAAAAAAGGACTCACAGGCTGTTAGGATCAGACGAACATTAGAAGATCTTGGGCCCATTTATGTAAAATTTGGCCAAGCCTTATCGACACGTAAAGATATACTCCCTGACGACATCGCCGATGAACTAGTTAAATTACAAGATAGAGTCCCCCCCTTTAGTAATGAAATTGCCAGAAGTATTATCGAAAAAGAATTGGAAATGTCTATTGAAGAGGCATTTGCAGAGTTTGACCCTACGCCTTTAGCTTCAGCTTCTGTTGCCCAAGTGCACACCGCTGTTTTGCATAGTGGTGAAAGTGTCATTGTTAAAGTCTTGCGACCTAATATTGAAAAACAAATCCAATCTGATATTGGCTTACTTTATGAATTAGCTCGCTTTGCTGAAAAATTTTGGCCTGATGCCAAAAGATTGCGAGCTACTGAAGTGGTTTCTGAATTTGAAAAAACTACATTAGACGAACTTGATCTGATTAGAGAGGCAGCAAATGCTGCAAAATTACGACGTAACTTTGAAAACTCAGAACAACTGTATATACCGGAAGTTTACTGGGCATTTACTAGAAAAAATGTCATGGTCATGGAAAGAATTCATGGCATCCCAGTCGGTGAGATTGAACAATTAAAAGTCGGCGGAGCTAATTTTAAAGTCTTAGCTGAACGTGGTGTTGAAATATTCTTTACTCAAGTCTTTAGAGATAATTTTTTCCATGCTGATATGCACCCGGGTAATATTTTTGTGGAACTACCCGATAAATATATTGCTGTTGATTTTGGTATTGTTGGGACTCTATCGATATCAGACCAACGGTATTTAGCAGAAAACTTCTTGGCGTTTTTTAACCGCGATTACCGAAAAGTTGCAGAAATGCACGTTGAATCTGGCTGGGTACCCAGTACGACAAGAATCGAAGAGTTTGAGTCGGCTATCCGTAGCGTTTGCGAACCCATCTTTGAAAAACCCCTTAAAGACATATCATTCGGACAACTCTTGTTAAGGCTTTTTCAGACCGCACGTCGATTTGATATGGTTGTACAACCTCAGTTAGTGTTACTACAAAAAACATTATTAAATATTGAAGGTTTAGGACGCCAACTTTATCCAGAACTTGATTTATGGCAAACGGCTAAACCTTATCTTGAACAATGGTTTCATGATCGTATTGGCCCCAAAGCTAAAATCAACAAACTAATAAAACAGTTCCCAGAATTTGCCGAACAATTTCCAGAAGTTCCCTCTCTTATTTATAAGGCATTAAATAATGCCGCTCAAGCACAACAACAAGCAGAGACACAACAAAGAGAACTATTGAAACTTAAACAACAAATTAATGATAACCACAGATCTACCGTTTGGACCATGATCATAAGTACACTAGTTATCAGTCTAGTCATATTTTTTCGGTGACATTAACACAGATTAATCCCACGTAAATTACGAGTATTTATTGACTTTATTTGAACGTAACTATAGAATCCACTCAGCTTGAAAATAGTTTTACCGTTATGCTTATCTTTACGAAGTTTTTCTAAATTGCTCGTCCTGTTTATCATAAGTAAATCTTAAATTTCCCAGCGATACCCGCCTCTCAAGGCATACTTATACTCAATTAGGACTAAACAATGACAACTGGTGTAGTTAAATGGTTTAACGCAGAAAAAGGTTTTGGTTTCATTCAACAAGAGAATGGTCCAGACGTTTTTGTACATTTTCGTAACATTAACAGCTCTGGCTTTAAATCTCTAGA
>CAIXDX010000054.1 GCA_903918335.1 uncultured Methylococcaceae bacterium
AACCCAATCACTACTTTGACTGGCGAAACTTTAGACTTAGAAACTTATAACTTAAGCAACACTTACTTCTGGCATGCATTATGGTACGGTTTAGGCCTACTATGGGTAGCATACTGGGCTCGTAAACCATTGTTTGTTCCACGTTCTATTGCTGTTGAAGCTGGCAAAGGTGATTCTTTAATCACTCCTGCTGACAAAAAAGTAACGTTGGCATTCGCTGTTGGTACTATCGTTATCGTTGCGGCTTCTATGAGCAGCACAAACGAAAAATATCCAATCACTGTGCCTTTACAAGCTGGTTTGTTACGTGGTATTAAATCTATCGAATTACCTGCTCCAACTGTAGCAGTTAAAGTTGAAGATGCAACTTACCGTGTACCAGGTCGTGCAATGCAAATGACTTTAACTATCACTAACAATGGTGATTCTCCTGTACGTTTAGGTGAATTCAACACTGCTGGTGTTCGTTTCTTAGACGCTGCTGTTGCTCAAGACGAAACTGGTTACCCAGATGACTTATTGGCTGAAGAAGGTTTAACTGTTAGCGATAACAGTGCAATCGCTCCAGGCCAATCAAGAACTGTTCAAGTAACTGCTTCTGACGCTGCATGGGAAGTTTACCGTTTAGCTGATTTGATTTACGATCCAGATAGCCGTTTTGCTGGTTTGTTATTCTTCTATGACGCTGCTGGAAACCGTCAATTGGTAACAATTGATGCTCCATTAATTCCAACTTTCATCTAATGATTGATTAATTGACAATTTGATTGACAATTAAGGAATTGAAAAACCCTCGTTACTTCGGTAACGGGGGTTTTTTTTTGACTAAAATAATAGAAGTTATTCAAGTAGGTAACTGGTAAAGGCTTTAGTTAGGGTATAAGGAGAAAACATAACAACTTGTAAGTAAATTAATCTGTAGAATATTCACCTGAAAGTAATGACACTAAATATGAGTTAATAGAGATAACAAGTAAATTTAGGAGTAAAAATGAATATTCATGAATATCAGGCAAAACTGTTATTCCAACAGTTTCAAATACCAGTTCCACAGGGTAAACACGCTGTAACTGCAGATTCTGCAAAACAATTGGCACAAGAGTTAGGTGGCGAAGGTTGGGTTGTTAAAGCACAAGTTCATGCGGGTGGGCGTGGTAAAGTCGGCGGTGTTAAAGTAGCAAAAAGTCTAACTGAAGTTGCAGATATTAGTGATAGTTTACTCGGTCAACGCTTAGTCACTATTCAAACAGGACAAATGGGTTTACCAATAAATTCATTGTTGATTGAATGTTTATATCCCATCAAACGTGAACTTTATTTAAGTATCTTAATGGATCGCAGTATAGAGCGAGTTATCTTTATTGCCTCAGTTGCTGGTGGTATGGATATAGAAGCAGTAGCACATGAGACACCTGAACAATTGATCACAGTAGCTATACATCCAGCCTCTGGATTACAAGGTTATCAGTGTAGAAAAGTTGCTTACAATTTAGGTCTAAAAGGACCTCAAGTTAAAGCACTTACACAGATTATGCAGGGTATGTATGATCTTTTTATGGAAAAAGATGCGACGCAAATAGAGATAAACCCATTAATAGAAACTGATACGGGTGAATTATTAGCCTTAGACGCGAAGATTAATTTTGACGATAACGCAGTGGCATTACATCCAGACATATTGGCGATGAAAGATGCTAGTCAAGAAGATGATAAAGAAAATTTTGCCCAACAATTCGGCCTTAACTATATCACTTTAGAAGGCAATATTGGTTGTATGGTCAATGGTGCAGGATTGGCAATGGCAACAATGGATTTAGTCAAATTAAAAGGGGGTCAACCTGCTAACTTTCTTGATGTCGGCGGTGGTACTAATGTAGAAAAAGTTTGCGAAGCTTTTAAATTAATACTATCAGATAAAAGTGTAAAAGCAGTATTGGTTAATATATTTGGTGGTATTGTACAGTGTGATGTAATTGCTGCTGGAATATTAGCTGCCATAGAGCAAATACATGTGACTGTTCCTGTAGTGGTTCGGTTGGAAGGTACGAACGTAGAAGAAGGTAGAGCCTTACTAACCAATACCGGTTTAAATATATATCCAGCAGATGATTTAACACACGCCGCAGAACAAGCAGTAGCATTAGCGGAGGCAGTATGAGTATTTTAATTAATAAAGATACTAAAGTTATCTGCCAAGGCTTTACTGGTAAACAAGGTACCTTTCATTCAGAACAAACACTCGCTTATGGCACTCAATTAGTGGGTGGCGTTACACCCGAGCGTGGCGGTTCGGTGCATTTAGGCTTGCCTGTTTTTAATACCGTAGATGACGCTGTTAAAACCACTGGCGCCACTGCCAGTGTTATTTATGTCCCGCCTTTTTATGCGGCAGATGCCATACTTGAAGCAGTTGATGCGGGTATTAAATTAATAGTCTGTATCACC
>CAIXDX010000055.1 GCA_903918335.1 uncultured Methylococcaceae bacterium
GCTATAAAATACAGAATGGAAACTATACCACATTGATAATCACGCATTAAGATCTATAGTCAGGAATATGAAATTTAACGATTAATTTTCAATTCACTTACAATAAGCCTTGACATTAATGTTTCCTGAAGTATTATGCAACATCCGATTGCTATGATTTTAGCAATTTACCAAAAAATATCTACGTAGGAGACAAATACATGGGATTTATTTTAGATTTAACTGAAACATTAAAAACACCAGCTGGCATGGTTGGCGCTGTTGTAGTTGTTGGTGCGGTTTACGCACTTTTAAAATGGGTATTTGCTGAGCATCCAGACGACGAGAAATAATCGTAGCCTGTCAGATTCGGTTATTTAGGTCGCTTTCTAACTTTATTTAAGAAAGTCAGCGGCCTTACTCTCCCAAAAAAATATATCTTCTTAATTTTCTCAGCTAGTCTATAATTTCCACATTTTCTTTACTGAAAATGTATAAATTACTATCAGAAAAACTTCTCAGTCTTCAAACTAAAGAATCACCCGCTACAGGCATCGGTTTATTTCGTCTTTTGTACGGACTAGTCACGCTCCAAGAAATATTCTTCCTGCTGTACTTTAATCATCTTATATTTGACCCTATACCCTATATAGACGTCGAATTCCCCATGATTCCGTTTTTTCTATGTTTGTGGGCAATCATCGCCAGTTTTGTCGTAGTCGGTTATCGTTATCAATTCTCGATGATGTGTAATTACATCTTTTGGATCGTATTTGTAAACTTCACTACTATGCAACGGGATTTTGATGGGGGCTTTGATACATTTATGATCGGCGCTGGATTCTTTTTGTTATTCATGCCCGGTGATCGCGCATTTTCAATTGACACACTTAGATACAAACTCAGCACACCCTTCAAACATTACAGCACTTATCCTAAAGCAACTGTATCAAATCTCTGCTATGCCCTACCTGTATTGATCTGCTTAGGATTCTTATACTTTGATTCTGCCGTTCATAAATTATTTGCTGAACATTGGAGGAACGGTTTGGGGTCTTGGTTACCCTCAACACAGCCTTACTACGTATCAGCAATCGATATGTCAGCACTGCTGAATAATGAAGTATTAGTCAAATGTATTGGCTACACTATATTGATCTTCCAATTTAGTTTCTTATTTTTATACTCTAAACGTCAACTACGCCCTATCTATCTTTTTATTGGCTTGAGCATGCATTTAGGCATTACTCTGTCTTTAAATATTTACCCCTTTGGCATAGGGATGATTATATTTTACGCATTGGTAGTACCTTTTAGCTGGTGGCGTAATATAGGCTCGCTAGTTCAAGTAAAAACACCTTTATTGACGGTCTTCTATGATAAGCAATGTCCTTTATGCAACCGTACTGTCTTAACTATTAATCATTTCGATATTTTTAAGTGTATTGATTTTAAAAATGCTCAAGATTACGCACCAAACTATTCAGAATTGGCACATCTTAGTTCTGAAACACTATTAAAAGACTTATACGCAATAGATAATCGCCATCAGGTTTATTTCGGTGTTAATACTTATATTCAAATCCTTTTAAAAATGCGCTATACAGCGCCAATTGGCTTTATATTAGGCCTACCCATTATTAAAAGCATTGCGGTTAATAAATACCGAGAAATCGCCGATTCTCGCACACGCTTAAATTGCTCTACTGATTGTTTAACAATACCGGCTTTAGAAGACAACACTCTATATCATCGACTCTTCGAAAAGTTTGCCAACCGTAGGCCCAAGGCATTCTCAAGAAAGTTAGCTAAAATTCTTATTGCAATCGTCGCATTACAACTAAACAGTACGATTCATTATGGATTATTTTATCGACTCAACTTACCCATTAAAAACGCAGCTATCAGCGCCCCCATAGCCGAAGCTAGTAATGCCTTGATCATGGTCTCGCTAACCTTCTTGGGTATTACCCCTCATGCACTGTATATCCATGACCACTTCCAGGGCTATGACCACATTATTGCAATCACTTATAAAGACAAAAACGGTAACGAACAATGGTTACCGTTCGTTAATGAACAAGGACGTTTATTAGCACCTAACTGGGGACGAGTTCACTCCATGTGGGCTAACATCGCTGTTACACCTAACATTAATAACCCAAGATTAGAAAAATTCATCATGAAGGTGACTGCTTTCTGGGGTGCAAAGTTAAACTTAAATATGAATGACACCGTATTTACTATTAAACTTAAAAAAATTAATGCGCCTAGTTACTGGGTTTATGACCAGTTGCACCAAAATTTTTCAGCGCCTTGGTCGGACATCGGCTCAGCCAGCTGGAAAAACAATTTAATTCACATCAACTTACCGGACAACATAAATACATTATAAAAAACCATAAAAAGAGAATAACTTTTAGTATTGCATCATAAATCTAGTCATGATATAAATTACCTGTGCTTTTACTTTTGGCACATTATAAATAAAATAATTTAAACCCCTTTGGAGGATATATTTATGAAAAAAATA
>CAIXDX010000056.1 GCA_903918335.1 uncultured Methylococcaceae bacterium
GCTATGGATAGAGATAATCGCTGGGATCGCGTAAAACTAGCTTATGACTTGATCGCTAAAGGTGAGTCAGATAATTCAACTACATCTGCTTTAAAAGGTTTAGAAGAAGCCTATGAAAGGGGGGAAACGGATGAGTTTGTTTTACCTACCTCTATTTTAGATTCTGAAGGTAAAGCAGTCGTGCTTGATCCTGAAGACTCTGTTGTTTTTATGAATTTTAGAGCGGATCGTGCACGAGAAATATCACAAGCTTTAACCTTGCAATCGTTTGATGGTTTTGAAAGGGGTTATGCGCCTCACCCCGGTTATTTTTGTACTTTAACAGAATATCATCAAGATTTTGGCTATGATATTGCATTCCCCTCAGTAGACATTAAAAATGGTTTAGGTGAATATTTATCTTTATTGGGATTGAAACAATTAAGATTGGCTGAAACTGAAAAGTATGCACATGTTACTTTTTTCTTAAATGGAGGGGTCGATACACCTTTTCCTGGTGAAGAACGAATTTTAGTACCATCGCCTAAAGTAAGAACCTATGATTTACAGCCTGAAATGAATGCAGGAGAGGTGACAGATCATTTAGTTGAGGCTATTACTGGTGGTAAGTACGATGTCATTATCTGCAACTACGCTAATTGCGATATGGTTGGCCATACCGGGGTTATACCGGCTGCAATACTTGCTGTCGAAGCTGTTGATAAATCATTATTGCGTATTGTTGAAGCGCTAAAATCGGTTAATGGACAGTTATTGCTAACTGCGGATCATGGCAATATTGAACAGATGGTTGATCCAGAGTCTGGGCAAGCGCATACCGCACATACTACGAATAAAGTACCTTTAGTTTATGTGGGTGGGAGTAAAGCCTTAGCTTCTGGAGGTGGACTATCTGATATGGCGCCTACTATGTTGGCTATTTTAGGTGTGGAACAACCTAAAGAAATGACTGGTAGATCACTTATTATCGAAAATTAATTAGTGGATGAAAAAAAAGCTCCCCATCGTTTTCTTGTTGAGCCAGTTTTATCTATGTTGTTATGCAGAGAGTTTAGATCTTGTAAATAACGATGGGGGAGTTTTTCAACTACTCTTGGCGTCCAAGAGTAGTTTGCAAAACTTGTTATCCGATGTAGATAGGCGTTATGGCGAGACTGCATATTTACTAAGTAAAATTCAAGCTAAAATTGAGCAAAAGCGTCATAGTTTGAATGATATTCGCGTCGAAATGGAAGGCTATCAAGAGGGTATTGATAACTTAAGCAAGGAATTGGGTGATCAAGTAAGGTTGGCTTATGCTTTAGGACAAAAAGAAAAGCTAAAGTTAATTCTAAATCAGCATGATCATGCCTTATCTAGTAGAGTGATGGTTTATTTTAATTATTTTAATAAAGAGCGTCTTAATAAGCTAAACGATATTCAAGCGGCTATAGATCACCTTGATCAGTTAGATAAATTAAGGGACTCAGAAACTATTGCCTTAGAAGCGGATTTGGAAAGAAAAAAAAATGAGCAAATCATACTTTCTGACGCTAAAAAACAGCGTAGTGAATTACTTGCAAAAATAGGTAGTGACACTTTATCACATGAACAACAATTAATTCAGCTACAGGAAAGTGAAAGTAGTTTAAAGCAATTGATACAATCACTACCTTTAGATGATGTTGATTTATCTGATCGTCCTGTCCCTGTCAATGGCTTCTTAGTATCAAGTCAAGGTGATTTGGCTCATGCTTCTGATTTTATGAGCTTAAAGGGTAAATTGTTTTGGCCTGTTACGGGCCACTTGGTAAATAAGTTCGGTAGCGCAAGAGCTGAAGTAACTTGGGATGGAGTTGTAATCGACTCAAATGAGGGTGTTGATGTTAAGGCCGTTGCACGAGGTAAAGTGGTTTTTTCCGAATGGTTTAGAGGCTATGGTTTCATGATAATTATCGATCATAGTGATGGTTATTTCAGTCTTTATGGGTTTAATCAGAACCTTATTAAACAAAGTGGTGAGCTTGTTGAAGCGGGTGATGTAATTGCAACAGTCGGACAAAGTGGTGGGCAAAGTAAATCAGGGTTATATTTTGGTATTCGTCACAAGGGGGTACCTATCGATCCTCTTGAATGGTGTCGCAGATAATTGATGCCAATTTGTTAGTTGTATAAATGATATTATAAGTAATAAATCTGGTATATGGAGTTTTGAAATACATGCTAAAAAAGAAAGCTATATTTATTTTATCCTTAGGGATAATGCTAGGGGTTTTCATCGGTGTTTGTGGTAGTGTTGTTGCTGATAAATCAAATGGTGCAGTGCAAAGCGATGCAGATACTTTACCTTATGAAGATTTGAGGACATTTACAGAAATTTTTGGCAGAATTAAACGTGATTATGTTGAGCCAGTTTCTGATAAAAAACTTTTAGAAGACGCAGTTCGAGGTATGTTAACTGGACTTGATCCACATTCAGCTTATTTAGTAGCTGAAGAATATCAGGAGTTGAAAGAAGGGACTACAGGACAGTTTGGTGGTCTTGGTATTGAAGTAACTATTGAGAATGGATTTATAAAAGTTGTTTCACCCATAGATGATACTCCAGCTCAAAAAGCAGGTATAAAGACAGGCGATCTTATTATTAAGCTAGATGATAAACCCGTTAAAGGTATGTCTTTAACTGATGCTGTTAAATTAATGCGAGGTGAACCTAATAGCAAAATTGTTTTGACAATTGTTAGAGAAGGTTTAGAAGCCCCACTAAAATTGACTTTGGCACGAGATATTATAAAAGTTAAGAGTGTAAAAAACCGATTGTTAGAAAAAGGGTACGGTTATGTACGTATTAGTAGTTTTCAATCAGGTACAGGTGAAGGATTAAGAGAATCTCTAGCTAGTTTAAAGAAAGAAAATGGTGCGCCATTAAGGGGACTTGTTTTAGATTTAAGAAATAATCCTGGTGGTGTTTTGAATGCTGCCGTAGAAGTAAGCGATGCGTTTTTGAAAAGTGGTCTTATTGTTTACACAGAGGGGCGTATTGAAAACTCAGAAATGAGGTTCAATGCTTCACCAGATGATCTTATTGATGAGGCACCGATGGTCGTGTTGATTAATGGTGGATCTGCTTCGGCATCAGAAATTGTTGCAGGCGCTCTGCAAGATCAAAAACGGGCAGTTATTATGGGTGAAAAATCTTTTGGTAAAGGCTCCGTACAAACTATTTTGCCCACCAGTAATGGAGCAGCAGTAAAGTTAACAACAGCACGTTATTTTACCCCTTCTGGTCGATCAATACAGGCAGAGGGTATTGAGCCTGATATTGCTTTAGCACGCGTTAAATTAGAAACTATTGATAAGGGTGAGTCTTTATCGATTAAAGAAGCCGATTTGTCCGGGCATTTGCAAAATGCTAATGCGGAAAGCAAGGCGAATAAAGATGGGCAAGATAAAGAAAAAAATAAGTTAGATATAGAGGATTATTCTCTTCATGAGGCGCTTAACTTACTAAAAGGGATAAGCATTATTAAGAAATAATAGTATTATTTGATGCAAAAAAGCCGGATTTCAATTATGAAGTCCGGCTTTTTTATGTCCGTTGAGATGTGAAGCTACTTTTTAACGAAGGGGGGACTGGTTAAAATTATTCAAGTTACAGATTGTGTTATTTGATAAATGAGCAACAATAGTCAGTTGGTGTATTGATTTTTACCGTAAACGCACTGTTAGCAGGTACATCAAAAGACTCTCCACCGCTCACTTTTAGCCATTTATCATTGTCAGGTAATAAGACATCAAGATCACCATCAATAATTTCCATCAACTCTTTATCTGCAGTATTAAAGATATATTCACCAGGCAACATAAAACCTAAAGTTTTAATAGAGCCATCTGCAAAATGGATAGTGCGACTAGAGACATTGCCACCGAAGTAGACGTTAGCTTTTTTGACAATTGATACATTGTTAAATTCTGACATGGATTTCCTAAAGTTATTGTAAATAAAACGGGGAAAATAATAACAGATTGTGATGCTGATTAGTTGGTATTAGTGTGTTTACGAATGACAAAAAGAATCGGTGCCGTTTCATTAGTAACGTCACTTGGCACAATATCTACCAGAAATTGATCTTTGTTTAATTGCTTACACCAAATTTTGATTTCTGTGGTTTCTATATCACCACCTTTATGACCAGGATAAGCTATCACGGTAATAATCCCTTCATCATTCAGTAAGGAACAAGCTGTATTAAGGGTGTTTATCGTTGAGTGTGTAGAGGTGATAATGGATTTATCTCCACCTGGTAAATAACCAAGGTTAAACATGATTGCAGAAATATTTCCGTGAAATTGTGGTGGAATTTTTTCGGCCATGGTTTCATGGCTGGCATGGAATAAGCTCAAACAATCTAACTGAAAATTTGTCCTGAATTGGTCTAATGTTGATTCGATTGCGGCTTGTTGTATGTCAAAGCCAAAAACCTTACCAAATGGGCCAATTTGCTTTGCAAGAAATAAGGTGTCATGCCCGTTACCGATTGTTGCATCAATGACTGTATCATTGATTTTAATTTGCCCCTTAAGAATATTGTGAGCGATGTTAAGTAGTGAAATGCGTTGCATAATAACGAGTTATGTCGGTGGGAATGGCTGTGTTTTTTAATAAATTTTCGGCAAACTTTTGGCAATACCAGGGTATTTGTAAACTTCCTTTTGCACCAAAACCATTAAAAATAGACAGTTGGGTATGGACTGGGTGATGTCCAATAAAGGGCTGTTTATCCAAGGTACAGGGTCTTATATTTGCTTGATGCCCCATTAAACAACTATTTTTAATTAAAGGGTGCGAAATAGATTGTAAAGATGTTAATAAGCTATTTTTTCCAAATTCTGTGGGGATGTTGTCTAGGTTTTCTCTATCAAAGGTCGCTCCAATACGGAATAATTGTGTGTCTAGTGGAATGAGCCAATTACCAAAGTTAAGAATATTATCCATTAGAGAGGTTGAATGGCTTAGTGTTAGAATTTCTCCCTTAACTAATTGAAAAGGTAGCCAAGAAAACCAAGGATTATCGGTTGAATGGTAACCTTCACAAAAAATAATACCTTTAGCGGTAATATCTTTCCATTTTAGGATGGGTTTAATTTGAATATCTTTGTAATCAAGAGTTGTTTGTTGATAGCATTGATTTGATATAAAGAACTCTTTTAAAGACGTTAGTAATTGTTTTGTTAATAGGTAGCCAGTTTGTCTCTGCTCAATAAGTCCGAATGGGGTGCTAATATTCTTAAGGCTATTAGAAACTAAATTTAATTTGGCTAAATAATCTTGATATTCTGCTTGGCTCAGTCGTTTTATTGCAGATTCAATTTCGTTTGGGTTATTAAATAGTCTCAACATTATCTTTTCTATATAAAAAGATTGTTTAAACACAGCACCTAAATCAGCATAATAATTTTTTGCTGTTGGTAAAAGATAATCAATTCCAGATGATTTTACAAATCGTTGGCCGGTGATGGGATTGATTAAGCCGGCGGCAATCTGGGAGGCATTTTCTTGGCCAGTATCTATGATAATAACTTTAATATTTCGTTTTATTAATTCCCAGGCTAATAAACTACCTGCCAATCCCTGGCCAACTATTAAAAAATCTGTATTCATGACTATACTAAATTAACAGCAACGCTTAATTCCTTGCCATTTTTCATCTTGCCATCGTTTAAAGAACTCAGCTTTGGATAATGGTTTAGAACAATCAGTGTTGTCATCATTACAATGTTCTTTGTGATAGTTCTTTAAATAGACTTCGTAAGCATCGTCACCTGATAGTCGACGTATGATTTGCCAAAAACATTTAAACTTAGAGGTTGTCATTAATCTCTAACCCAGTCGTCAAGTAGTCGACTTTGAATATATTCGGTCTCTGATAAAGGTAGGACTGGTTTGTCTGATAAATAAAACCAGCATATTCGCAACATATCAATAATTATTAGCCAAAGTAGTCCGATAAAAAATAATGTGATGTAAGCGTCTAGGTGTAAATTAAAAATTAATTGTGGAGCAATTGCGGCTTTAGAGGCGGGTAATGTTCCAGAGGCTAATTTATCAGCTAAGTCATTAGCAGCAGAAAAAAAACCGATTCGAATATCAGGACTGGTAATTTTTTGCCAAGCCGCTGTAGTTGTAATAATGACTAACCATGTCAAAGGTAAAGCTGTAATACCCGCGTATTTTAATTTACCTGACTTAATCAAAATGCCGGTTCCTACAGATAAGGCTATCGCTGCTAACATTTGATTCGCAATGCCAAATAACGGCCATAAAATATTGACGCCTCCATTAGGGTCAATTACACCGATATATAAAAAATAACCCCATCCTGATACCACAATGCTACTTGTTAATATGACGGAGGGCGTCCAAGATGTTTCGCCCATTTTGGGCCATATATTACCTAGTATATCTTGCAACATAAAACGACCGACACGCGTACCAGCATCTAAAGTGGTTAATATAAATATGGCTTCAAACATAATAGCAAAGTGATACCAGATTGCGAGTAGTCCATCCCCAAACGCTTTGCCAAATATACTTGCCATGCCCACTGCCAAAGAAGGTGCGCCACCCGTTCTTGCAAATAAGGTGGATTCACCCATTTGTTGTGCCAAGGTTTGCATTTGTTCAACTGTGACGGGATAGCCCCAAGCACTTATTTTTGTCACGGCATCAATGGCATTGCTACCCACCATTCCTGCAGAGCTATTGATTGCGAAGTAAACTCCAGGATCAAGGACTGTAGCTGCAATCATTGCCATTATGGCAACGAAAGACTCCAATAACATACCACCATAACCAATCATTACTATATCGCGTTCATTACTTAATAATTTAGGAGTGGTTCCAGAAGATATCAAAGAGTGAAAACCGGATATAGCACCACACGCAATAGTAATAAAAACAAATGGAAATAACTTGCCGCCAAAAATAGGTCCAGAACCATCAATAAATTGGGTGATTGCTGGCATTTTTATATTGGGTTGGAGTAAAACAATAGCCACTGCTAAGAGAGTTATTGTGCCTATTTTCATGTAGGTTGATAAGTAATCTCTTGGGGCTAATAATAACCAAACGGGCAGGATGGCTGCAGCAAATCCATAAATCATGATCGACCATGCGAGAGTTAAGCCCTCATGATCAAATAATAAGTGTAATGTTTCGTGTTCAGCAACGTTTCGACCACCTATAACCGATAATAATAATAAAAATACACCGATTGCAGAGGCTTCGAGAACTTGGCCTGGTCGTAAGTAGCGCATGTAAACACCTACTATCATAGCAATGGGGATAGTAGCAGAAAC
>CAIXDX010000057.1 GCA_903918335.1 uncultured Methylococcaceae bacterium
GCCATATCACCAAACAAAGTAAAATGGTCAGATATTATAACCTTGAGCTAAGCTTATATGCTGGAATTTATTCAATTATTAAATCATCGTTACCAAGCAATTTTAAGTCAACGTGGCCATGACGTTGATAAAATAATTTATCAGCAACGCATTGATCAGCTAATTCTAACTGAAGCTTTTATGCGTAAAGGTCGTTTTATAAAGGCTAACACGCGCCAACCGCTCCAAGTTTCTGTTATTGGTCCCACCCAGGCAGGGAAAAGCTCTATAGTCAATGTACTACTAGATTCAAATTCAGCAAATGTGAGTCCTCTGGCTGGGCACACTATTCACCCGCAGGGTTATGCTAGGCAAGATGTTGTGGCAGTTTGTGAAGGCTTACAACATTACTTTGGTAGATTTCAGCAAATGCAGCAAGACCAAATGCCTAGAGATCGGCATGACTGTTATTCTTTGTCTCAAGTGGATTCAAAATCTGGGTTTTTACCTGAGTGTGTGTTGTGGGATACCCCTGATTTTGATTCAATTGATTCGTCCATTTATAGAGAGGGTGTGATCAGAGCGATTGCATTGGCGGACATCATTATTCTTGTAGTGAGTAAAGAAAAATATGCCGATCAATCTGTTTGGGACATGATGGCTGCACTAGAAGCCTTACATCAACCAACGCTCATTTGTTTAAATAAATTAAGTGAGGGTTCAGAAGCGTTATTGTTAAATTCTCTTAAAGAAAAGTGGCAGTTAGTTCGGAGCGATAGTTTTCCAGAAGTTGTGCCATTGTATTATCAAAAAAATATTGGTTTACCTCTTTGGCCAAACTCTCATAAAGATCTACTAAAAAAGTTAAGCAGTAAGGTTGATCATAAAAAACAAGCGCGTTATGAGCAGGAATTAGTGCAAAAGCATTGGTCGGAATGGATAGAGCCGGTTGTTTCTGAACACAATGCCGCCATAGAATGGCAAAAATTAGTGGATCAGGGGATTAAGCTGGCCTTAGAAAGTTATCAGCGTGACTATCTAAATCATCCGCATCATTACGAAACTTTTCAACATGCTTTAGCAGAGTTATTAGCCTTGTTAGAAATCCCTGGTTTGGCGGGGTTTTTAACAGGAACCAGAAAAGTGTTAACTTGGCCTATTCGAAAGGTAATGAAATTGGGGCAAAAGCGGTTACACATTGCTGATAGTAGTCAGGAGTTGGTGTTGCTGAATCAAATCGCTGAACATACTTTAATCCAGTTGATGGATCATCTAATGGATAAAGCAGAAGAGGATCATCAGCGCTTATGGTGGAAGGAAATCGGTGGCTTATTACGTCGTCAGCGTCAGGATTTATTGCAAAATTTTACACAGGCGGCATTAAATTATCATTTAGTCTTTCAGCAAGATGTTGAGAAAACGGCACAGCGTTTGTATCATAAACTTCAGGAACAACCGTTGGTTTTAAATAGTTTACGCGCTACGCGTGTAACAGCTGATGCGACAGCGATAGCGTTGACACTCCATATGGGCGGCATTGGTGTCCATGATTTGGTTTTTGCCCCTGCCATGTTAACTATTACTACTCTGCTGACTGAAAGTGCTATAGGTAGTTATATGCAAAAAGTAGAGAATGAATTAAAGCAACAACAATTGCAGGCTGTTAAGCAACGATTGTTTATTGAAAGTATGGGCAAAGTGTTGGCTTTGTTACCCGAACAATTATCTTCCTTAACCCATTTTAATATTACAGATGCTCAGCTTAAAATGGTTGAGCATCAACTGACAGAAAAGCGCCATGGCTTACGATTACTCTGATTTAGTTAAAAACATCCAGCAATGGGCTGAACAGGCCCAAGCTTCAGGTTGGCTCAAGGCCGACGTAGCTCATCAATTAGACGATATTGATAATACAAAACAAGAACACTTATTCACTGATGCCCATTCAGTAAGTAAAGTAGTCCGTCCTTTGATTGTGGCTTTTATGGGAGGGACAGGCGTAGGTAAAAGTACGTTGCTTAATCGTTTGGCAGGTAGGGCAATAGCTAAAGCGGGTATAGAGCGGCCGACATCGAAAGAAGTAACTTTGTATCATCATGAAAGCATTTCTATAAAACATTTCCCTGATCAATTTCCTTTAGAAAAGATAAATATCGCGCAACATGATAATCCTGCAAGAAAAGGCTTGGTTTGGATAGACATGCCTGATTTTGATAGTACAGAGAGTAGTAATCAGCAGTTGGTTTTACAGTGGTTGCCGCATATTGATGTGTTGATTTACGTGGTGAGTCCTGAACGATATAAAGATGAAAAAGCCTGGCGGTTATTGTTAGCAGAAGGTGCTAAACATGCTTGGTTGTTCGTTCTCAATCAGTGGGATAGAGGGCAATTAGGACAGTTTATTGATTTTAATCAACAGTTACATAAAGTGGGTTTTGAGGACCCTGTAATATACAAAACAGCTTGTGTAGCCGGTGAGCATGATGAGTTTGCCTCATTAGAGGATATGATCACGACCTTGGTTGGGAGTCACGTGGTTGAGCAACTGGAATTACGGGGTAAGCAGTTGCGTCAAAATGAGTTGCTGACTAAATTGCTGTCGGTTGAACCTGCACTTGGCGATGCTGCGGCTTTTGAAGAGTTAACAAGCTTATGGCGAACTAAGTGGCAACACACTACGCAGTTATTACAGCAAGGTTTTGAGTGGCCAATCCAGTATGTTGCAGAACATTGCGCACAGCATGTGACTGATTTATTAACGATAAATGTTAATAAACCACCTGCTTTATGGGATGAATGGGCACAGGCAAGATTTAATGATGTGACGGACGAATTTATCATCATGCTTGATCAAGTAGGTATCCCTATAGCACCATTTAAACAACCGATTTACGTTTTGCGTGAGAAAGCATCAAAAATTGTACAAGCACAAACTGAACTAGCGACTCGTTTAGCCTTAGCGAATCCCGGAAATGCTCTGCAACGATTTTTTTTAAAAGGTTTGCGCGTTAGTGAGTTAGTTTTACCTTTATTAGCTATGTCTTGGGTGAGTTATAAAGTATTTTTGGGTTATTACACGAATAATGCGACGGATAATCATTATTTGGGTGTTGATTTTGCGATCCACAGCTCGTTAATGATTGCGCTGACGTGGTTGATCCCATTCTTTCTTTTGAAAAAAGCACAACCTTCTCTTAAAAGAAGTGCTATTAAAGGCTTAAATAAAGGTTTAGGAGCTGCGTTTTTATTAATTGAAGAGGAATTATTGCTTATATTGAAAAATCTTGGTCAGCAGCACGAGATTGAGCTATCTAAGCTTTCTGAAATTATTGATCAGTGTCGATCATTGGGAGATACTCCCTATGTCGATCAAACTGTGGGTTCGTCTTTACAGCGTATGTTAATTAAACCTTCTGCCAATTAATCATCTCCTTCTTTAGGGATTTGGCCTTTAAATTCTTCAGATAACAGCATTTGTGCACCTTCTATGACAATTTCATCATTTGCATTAAGATTTTGAGAGAGATAGTTGCCATTGGGTAATAGCGAATAGTTGAGCAGGGGACGTCTAACAAAGGTTTCTGCAGATGTTTTTTGATAAACAAAAGCTTGGTTCATATACCAAATTAAGGCGGATTTTGGAAAGTTA
>CAIXDX010000058.1 GCA_903918335.1 uncultured Methylococcaceae bacterium
GTGGTGAAAGTTTTTCTGTCACTAAATAAAACTAAATATTACCCACCTACCCGCCAGCGATTTTGATCACTGGCGGGTAGGTATTAGCAAATTAATCTAACTTCCCGCAACACTGTTTAAACTGCCACGTCATTAAAAAAGTCATTGATTAATAAATAGTTAGTTTTCTAAAATTTGTACTGCCTAACAGATGCCTAACAATTACTTTGTAAATTGTATTTGATCCGCCCTACTTTGCATATTTTCCTTAAAGTACTAACTGTCGTTTTAAACCCCATTTTATGAAAGTGACATCTGCGACAACTTGTCGCGCGACAATTCGCCACATTTTCAAGTTGAGTCAAAGCACCTAGTATATAACCCATGCTAGATGCGCTAGCACATATATGTATCTCCACATTCCAAGTCCCACTTTATTGTGGGATTTTTTTTGCCTATTCATTTAATAAGATGTCGTTTAAAACGACACCATGCATCAGTAATAGAGGAGAGTTAGATTAAATTCACCAATACTTAGGTTCTCAGTACCTAAAAGAAATTGCGCGGTAAATTTTTTAGATAGCACAACCCTTTCTAGCTATGTCTATCAGTCGTGTAACCCATTGAAAAAATGAGCCTCTATTTTGAGTCAAAAAACAATAAAACCGCCACTTTTTAACTCAAAATGACTGTGTAATTTGTTGAGGTGATTGCTGTTGTTGTGCTGCGTAATATTGGTTAACTTGTTTTTTAAGTGCGGCATATTTTCTCAGTGCTAACACTTTGTCAGTATCCGTTACTTGTGGCGGCATATCAGATTTAGCAACGCGATTTACTAACGCTTTCTGCTTCAATCTTTGTTTAAGCTGTGTTGGTGTAATCACTTCTTCTGCTAATACACTGTCAATTTCACTTAGTCTCATTCTCAACTTCTCCTATTGTTATTTATAAGAAGTTGATAATGACATTAATTAACTTATAAACATTAATCAGTCATGCGCCAATAACCTAACACATTGCCAATACCAAACTGTGCTTCACCTAATGCTTTGGCTTCCAAGTCATTACTAGCAAATAGCATGGTGTAAGTAGTTCGTATTTGATTTAAGCGTATCCATAACTTGTACTGCTTCATTTTATTACTCCATTTTTTAATGGTTGAGTAACTGCCAATATTGCTGCATCCAACTCACCCACAATCACAGCATTTTTGATTAAATTCAGTGCAGTTAGTAACTCGTCTTTATCAGCCACTTCGATAGCATTTTTATCTTTTGCTAAATTTAATACTTTACTGCCATAACGGATACATAGATTAATCTTGCCATTGTCAGCAGTCCAAAACCACTCTTTAACACGTAGATTAGTTTCAAGTGTGTGTGTAACGCCCGTATCTCTATTTGTTACAGACTTAGTGCGCTTAGCTGTATAAACGCGCCCCTAATTTTGGGCAGTCACTACCTCAATTTGTTCTGCAATCTTCGCAGCCAATTTATTACGACGACTCATAATGGGATTAGTAATTTTGTTTTGCTTACTTGATATCAGTTTAAGTGTAGAAAGTGTGTGCATGAAAGCCTCATTCGTTGAACTAAAGCTTAACTGTAGTTTCAGACACACTAATGGACAACCAATCTATAACCCACTTACATAAAGCCAAACTCAACTCAAAGCCAATTAAAATCAGCCATAAACTCAGAATCAAATCACATAAAGTCAGAAATAATCGTATTTCATTATGTTTTATATAAATAAAGTTATAAATGAGATAAAGGTTAGCACGCCAACTGTATGTGCCGCAGAGTCCGTTCTGATGTGTAACGGTATGCAAGAACTGCTCATTGTTCGCTTCATTACACTACCCAACGTTATGCGTTGGATGCCTTAAATGCCACACCTTTGTGTAGGAGCATTTGTAATGTCGAAATGGTTGGTAATACAGCAATGTATGAATGTAGACTTATAGTTAACGTATAAGTTGAAAGTGAATGGGAATACCACATTAAACCCATAAGTACACCACAAAGCTACTGATATAGGCTGTGGCTGTACTGCGTAGGAGAGCACGTAAAAGGTGATAGCAAAACCTACCTAATCTTGTTGCAAACAAGTTGTGTATATATCAGTTGTTAAACCTCAGTAAAAGTCATTAACAATACTCACGCCATTTAGCATGGCGTGGATTAAGCTTCCTAGTAAATATCACAAAAGCAAAAGCATTCAAATTAATTAAAACACCAAAATAAAAACTAACTGATTAAAAAATGATGAGAAATTAATAAGAGAAAAGAAATTGCGCTGAGCGAAAGCGAAAAGCAAGCGAAACGCGTTTCGCTTATACAGTGTGAGTGACTTTGTATTACTTGATTTTATTTTTCGTTTTAGTTATGCCATTCATTTAATCATTGTTGCAGTCACTTAATCAAAACAAAAACAAAATGAATAATGGCGAGTAATGACTAAAATAAACTGACACACACAGTCAACTATTTCATGTATTGCTGAATGATTAAGCACATAAGAAGATAAGGAAATACGCATTACCTTATCTTCTCAATTCATAACCCAATAACCTACTGTAAATCAATAAGATTCTGATAAATATAATGTAATAGCAGCAAAGGTAGGAATATGAAATGTATGAAAATATACTTTGCACATAGAAAAACTTATATTTAGAGGTGCAACATGAGTAAACAAGCCAAAACGTTAACAACTGTAGAATTTAGACGCGTATTAGATTACGTAGCCACACGTAAACACGCAGCGAGAAATAGAGGTATGTTGATGCTGATGTATTACGCGGGACTACGTGTAGGTGAAACTGCCAGTTTACGCATAGAAGATATTATTGATAATGACGGCGCTGTTAGACGAGAGATATTTTTGAAAGCAGAGCAAACGAAAGGTGGACACGCACGTACGGTATTTGTCAGCGATAAACTGCACAAAGAATTGGTGCGCTATATGGCAGTTAGAAATTACACAGACACAAAAGAAAAATTATTCTATTCACAAAAACTGAAGAGTGATGGCTTTAGTGCCAATTCACTTACACAGTTTTTTCATTTCTTGTACAAAAAAGCGGGCATTGTTGGTGCAAGCAGTCATAGTTGCCGTAGAACGTTTATTACTAATTTAGCGACACAAGGCGTGGGTGTGCGTGTGTTAATGAGCTTGGCGGGACACCGCAACATATCTACTACCCAAGCGTACATAGATATTAATGACGATATGAAACGCAAAGCTGTTGAGTTGATGTAATACAGTCACATTTAATGCGCACACACATCAATTTATGTGCGCATTAAATATCTAAGTGTCTTTTAAAACGCCACTTATACAACATTAGTTGGCACTGGGGAACTTACCAAGCGCCGTGTTAGCAATAATGCATTTGGCTTGGCTGACATAACGACTCACTGTTGCTGCGAGTATATTTCTACTCTCCACATGCCCACCTTTCAAAGTAGATGTAGCCGTCTTTGCTGCTTTGGCATTTAGTTTCAACTCATAGCCAATCTGCCATAACGCCAATTTATCTTCTTTTGCACGACTTTGATTCTCAAGCCACAAGTCATAAACGCTTAACATGGTTTGTAAGTTAGGGATGGTGTAGTTACGTGCTAATGTGTATTTGGCAGTGCATAACTGACTAGCAACGGCGGGCCGTCCTTGTTTCCCACTGTGCCTATTTTCTAATAACTTAGCAAACTGGCCTTTTAGGCGTCGCTTAGCGACACGTAATGGCACAACCACTACCATAACATCCTCAGCCGTCCAATTTTCATTCCAATCAGCCACAGACTCAAGCTCCGTTAAATGCGTAACAAGTGGCTTTTCTGAAAACAGCTTCACACTTCTACCGTCTTTAGTCCACCACGCATGAAAGTTATCTTCGCGTACATCCCCAAAGTCTTTATATAACTGAGCTAAAGCGCCCTCGCCGTTTTGTTCACAACATGCAATGTAGTCAGCATTTCTGCGTAAATAGGCCCACCACCAATAGTATGGACTTTTTTGTTGATGTCCAACATGTAAACGATTTTTGCCACGTCCAAAGTGTGGGATGGGTGCTAAAAAATGCGGTCTCATAGTATTAACAAGTAATAAACGTTGAATGGTTGTATAAGGCTGATTAAATCAGAAATCTCTATACTAACCCCATGTTGTGAAGGTTGTCTACACAACATATTCTAATTAACTCATAGAGGAATATAGCATGAACGAATTATTAATTGAAACTATTAACAATACTGACGTTTTAAACGACACTTTAGTAGCTGACAAAGTAAACACGCTAGACTTTGTTGAAGACGTATTACACGCTAATAAAACAGTATCAACAGCTACTACTATTGAAAGACTTGAAGCACAGCGTATTGAGTGGGAAACCACTGTTTACCGTACTAGCAACCAAGCGTTATATGCCATTTTAGCGGACTGCTATGCGTTTGGTGGCGAACTGTTAGACGTTAAACAAGCAAAAGCTAGACGCGCTGCTTTAGTTAAATTCTGTAAAGAACGTGAGTATAAAGTGAAGCAAGACAGTCCAGTATTAACGTTTATTGTTAAAGCTGTGTTTGGCAACGTTGACCGTCGCCGTATTAGCACTTATTCACTTGTATTGCGTGAAGCACAACGAAGCAAAGTGCTTCCAACTAACTTAGCGCAATGGATTGAAAACGAGCGCGGTATACAAGAAATACGTTTAGGCAAAAGTGCAACGTTTGTGAGTGCAAAGCAAAAAGCTGAGTTAGGACAAGCACAGTTAGACGCACTAAACACAATAGCAACGGTAAAAGCTGACGCATTGAGTGAACTTGCAGACGCTGAATTTATAGGCGCTGATTGTGTGCTAGTAGCTGAACAACAAGCTGACGGCAGTTTTGCTATTAAAGCATTATTAAGAAATCCAAGTGTTGTTAATGCTGCATACACAGCCGTTTATGCACAGCAAAAAGCTGTTACTGACGTTGCATTGAAAGAACAAAAAGCAGCCAATGATGCAAATGGCGTTTTAAACGACGTTGCTGCATAAGCCAAAACCAAAACCTAAACCTAAATCATCCATTCACTCAACTACTGCAATACTCGCAGCAGCACTCACGCTGCTGCAACATTCACTTTAATTTATAGGAAACAACTATGACTACATTAAACGCAAATGAACCGACTTCAGCCTTTGACATTTTATATGGCAATGAAGAATCTCTATTTAGAATTGAAGACATTATTAGTGGTGCAGAACCATTGCCCGTATTTGGCAAAAGTGGCATTTTACTTTATGGGGCTTTTGGTACGGGTAAAACGACACTAGCCAAGTTATTACCAAGCGCTATTGAAGTAGGCAGAACAAAACAAGAGTTAAATATGCCCGAATATTTTGTAGCTTGTCAGCAAGGTTTTACGGGGCCACAAGTCATGTCAATTATTGAAAAAATGATGAATACTAACTCATTAAACCAAAGTTCACTTCATTACTTCATTTTGGACGAAGTGGACAACTTAACTAAGCAAGCACAGCAAAGCTTAAAGTGTACTAGCTCAGACCCGATCTGACAGTTACCGATTTTTATAAGGTGTCTGTCAGATTAGATTTGGTTCAAATTCTTAGTTAGCCAAATCTGTTTTCCACTCAATAAAGTTTCCATGGGCGTTCTGCCCAGACAGACTTTACCTTGATGAGTTCTTTCATTATTGTAATAAACCAACCATTCGTCCAGATCTTTTTGCAAGGACTCTAAATCACCA
>CAIXDX010000059.1 GCA_903918335.1 uncultured Methylococcaceae bacterium
AAGATGTCTTAATTTTAATTCTAAAATCGCTTCCGCTTGAATGTCTGTTAAAGCAAAACGCTCCATTAAAACGGGCTTAGGATATTCTTCGTTTCTAATAATCGCTATTACTTCATCTATATTAAGATAGGCAATTAATAAACCATCTAAGATGTGTAATCTGGCTAACACTTTATCCAAGCGATATTGCAAACGTCTGCGCACCGTTTCTGTTCTAAAGGCTAACCATTCAACTAATATTTCTCTAAGCCCTTTAACTTTGGGCTTTCCATCCAAACCTATCATGTTTAAGTTAACACGATAGCTTTTCTCAAGATCAGTTGTGGTAAATAGATGTGACATAACAGCATCTACATCGGTCCTCTTAGACTTTGGAATGATTAACAAACGAGTTGGATTTTCATGATCAGACTCATCCCTCAAGTCTTCGATCAAGGGTAAATTCTTCGCCAACATTTGGGCGGCAATTTGTTCTAATAATTTAGCGCCAGAAACTTGATGCGGCAGAGCGGTAATCACTATAACGCCGTCTTCTTCCTCGTAAATAGCACGCATCTTTATTGAACCACCTCCGGTAATATACATTTTTTGTATATCTTCAGCAGAGGTAATGATTTCCGCTTCTGTTGGGTAATCAGGGCCTTTTATATGCGTAAATAATGTTTCAATGGTGCAATCAGGCTCATCTAATAACTGAATACAAGCAGCCGCAACTTCTTTTAGATTGTGCGGTGGTATATCGGTAGCCATCCCTACGGCAATACCCATCGTACCATTCAATAAAATATTAGGTAATCTGGCAGGTAATAATTCAGGCTCTTTTAAAGTGGCATCAAAATTATCAGCCCATTCAACAGTGCCCTGTCCTAACTCACTGAGTAAGGTATTGGCATAACCTGTTAGGCGAGACTCCGTATAACGCATGGCCGCGAAAGACTTAGGATCATCAGGTGATCCCCAGTTCCCTTGACCATCAACTAATGGATATCGATAAGAAAAACTTTGCGCCATGAGCACCATTGCTTCATAGCAAGCAGAATCACCATGAGGATGATATTTACCTAAAACATCCCCGACGGTACGAGCAGATTTTTTATATTTTGCCAGCGCCGTCAATCCCAACTCCGACATGGCATAAACGATCCGACGCTGAACAGGTTTTAAACCATCCGCTATATTGGGCAAGGCTCTATCCAATATGACGTACATGGAATAATCCAAATACGCTTTCTCAGCAAAATCCTTTAAAGGTAATTGTTCAAAGTTCTCTTGTAAACCCACTTAGAACTCTTCCTCTGATAATTCGACGTAGAGCGCTCGACTTTTTTCTAAGCTTTCTTGACGCATAGTTCTGCGCAACTCAGCAGCAACATAATGCTTTTTCTCTGCCTCAGTTTCTAAAACTAAACGGGGCACCTCAAATGATTTACCATTTTCATCGATAGCCACCATCGTAAAGTAGCACGATGTGGTATGTCTTTTCTCATTAGTTCGTAAATTTTCTGCGACCACTTTAACCCCCACTTCCATTGAGGATCGACCTACATGATTAACTCGGGCAAAAAATGAAACTAATTCGCCC
This sequence comes from uncultured Methylococcaceae bacterium, assembly GCA_903918335.1. Lineage (GTDB taxonomy): Bacteria > Pseudomonadota > Gammaproteobacteria > Methylococcales > Methylomonadaceae > Methylobacter_C. The sequence continues at coordinate 1,583 of CAIXDX010000059.1, forward strand.
ACATTAACTTGTTGCTTAAAAAACACCTGATCTAATGCCGCGGTCACTACGTATTTTTTACAATATTTAGCAGCACAGGCATATGCGACTTGATCAAGTAATTTTAATAAAGACCCACCATGCACATTACCTGAAAAGTTTGCCATATCAGGTGTCATGAGCACTGTCATCGTTAATGTTTTTTCTTGTTTAGGCATATTTACAGATCAAAGATTTAATAATATCAGTTTACGAAGATTTTTTTAAACATAAAAAAAGGCAGCTTAAGCTGCCTTTTTCAAGTATAGCAATAAATCTGTATTAAAGTTTTTCTTTAATACGTGCTGCTTTACCAGTTAAGTCACGTAAATAATACAATTTAGCACGACGGACATCGCCACGACGTTTAACTGTAATTTCACTAATCAATGGGCTATGTGTTTGGAAAACACGTTCAACACCTGTTCCATGTGAAATCTTTCTTACTGTGAATGCAGAGTTCAAACCACGATTACGTTTTGCGATCACGATTCCTTCAAATGCCTGGATTCTTTCACGCTCACCTTCTTTTACTTTAACTTGAACAACTACAGTATCACCTGGATTAAATTCAGGAATTTCTTTTAATTGTTCTTTTTCCAATACATCAATAATATTGCTCATCACACACCCTATTCAACTTCATTTTTAAATTGTTGCAACAGATTACTCTGGTCTGCACTTAAATTCTTATTTTCTAATAAATCTGGTCGTCTTTGCCAAGTTCTACCTAAGGCCTGTTTCATACGCCAAATCCCTATTTC
>CAIXDX010000060.1 GCA_903918335.1 uncultured Methylococcaceae bacterium
TAAAGTAGCGCAAAGCTTACACATCCCTGTAAAAGATGGCTATGGTTTGGGCAAGATTCAAATTGAGATTTTTGAGAAAACGGTAGAAAGTCGCTTAATGAATCCGACCTTTATTACGGCTTATCCTGTAGAAGTATCACCTTTAGCTAGACGTAATGACCAAGACCCGCATGTGACCGATCGTTTTGAGTTCTTTGTCGGTGGTAGAGAAATAGCCAATGGTTTTACTGAATTAAATGATGCTGAAGATCAAGCCGCGCGTTTCCAAAAACAAGTTGAAGAAAAAGAAGCTGGCGATGATGAAGCTATGCACTTTGATGCAGACTACATTGTGGCGCTAGAACATGGCATGCCTCCAACAGCCGGTGAAGGTATTGGTATTGACCGCTTAGTGATGCTATTTACTGATGCTCCTTCTATTCGTGACGTCTTGTTATTCCCCCATATGCGTCCTAAAGCATAAACAGAGATTTAAAGTAGTCAGCTTTACCTCTCTCTTATCAGGGAGAGGTAATCTATGAGCTTAATGAGACGTTATTTTATCTCCATACCAAGCTTTGTTTGATCATAAAGCTAAATGATTCCCTACATCAATCTCTCTCTAAAAAACATCCTTTCGTTTTCTTAAAGCAGTAAAGACTTCCACTGATTTAGACCCAATTAAGCCCAACGTGTTTTGGACACTCAAACTGTCCGCTCTAAAAAATGGATTAGTTGCACGCTCCTCAGCAATAGTCGAAGGCACTGTCGGTTGATTGTTATTTCTAAGCTGGGCCACACGCAGTATTTTTGCTTGTAAAGCCTGATTATCAGGTTCCACACTCAATGCAAATCGTCCATTAGCTTGCGTATATTCATGCGCACAATAGACTTTAGTTTCACAAGGCAAAGCCTTAAGTTTAGTTAATGAAGCATACATCTGCTCAGGCGAGCCTTCAAATAAGCGTCCACAACCCATCACAAATAAAGTATCACCACAAAACAATAATTCATCTTGCTCAAATAAGTACACCACATGACCGCTGGTATGACCCGGTGTGGCTATCACTCGTATTTTATGTTCACCTAAAAACAGCTCATCTCCCTCAGAAACTCCACTATCAAAATCAGGAATACGTTGCGCATCAGATTGCCCAGCTATCACTTTACAGCCAGTATTTTGCTTTAAAGCTGTATTGCCTTCTACATGATCCAAATGATGGTGGGTGTTTAACACATACTTTAATTGCCAACCTTGTTTAGCTAAATAATCTAAAACAGGTTCGGCTACTGCTGGATCAACAACAGCTGTTTCTCCAGAATCTTCATCGTGAATAAGATAAATGTAATTATCGGTTAAAACTAAAAGTTGAATAATTTTTAACATAATAAAATAATAATTAGATTTGTGATCTATATCAAAGTTGTAAAAACTTATGCTTAGTAGAATCCATTTTCGTGAAAAAATGGATCTTTTATAATTAAAAGCTCGCCTAATTACAATAATCGACTATTTCGATGCTAAAAAATAATTTATTTAAAGCATTAACAACAGTTTTAAAGTTTTTTAATATTCTGAATTGAAATTTACAATCCTTGGTGTCATAATCAGAAAAAGTTAATATATTGAAAATAATAGCTATTTACTAATAGATACTTCAGTTACGTATCTTAACACTCAAAATCTAATCAAACAAAATCCATGAAAATAGTGAGTCGTGATTCTTCTGAAATTACAGACATTGAAATAGACTTATTATTAGAAGCCATCTATAGACGTTATGGCTATGATTTTAGAAATTATTCACGTACCAGTATCGAAAGACGCTTAACACAATTTTTGATGGACAAAAAATGTAGCACGTATTCAGAAATTACTGGCCACACTTTAAGAGATATCACATTCTTCCACGAATTAGTTTCATATTTCTCAATTTCGGTTACCGCTCTATTTCGAGATCCTTTTTTTTATACGGCATTACATGACAAAGTACTGCCATTCTTAAGAACTTGGCCACATTTTAAGATTTGGCATGCAGGTTGTGCGACGGGTGAAGAAGCTTATTCAATGGCAATCTTATTGACTGATGCAAAAATCATTAAAAGAGCTACCATTTACGCTACCGATATTAGCCAAAGTGCTTTAGAAACGGCTAAGACAGGGATCTATAACCTGAATACAATTAAACAAGGTAGCATCAATTACTTAGAAGCGGGCTGCATTAACTCACTCTCTGATTACTACCAAGCTTTATATGGTGCAGCCCTATTAAACACCAATCTTAAAAACAGAATCACATTCAGTCGACACAACTTAGTGATAGATAAAAGTTTTGGGGAGATGCAAATGATAATCTGCAGAAATGTGCTTATTTATTTTAATCAAACCTTACAAAACCAAGTTCTAGAACTATTCTGGGAAAGCTTAGAATTTGGTGGCTTTTTGTGTTTAGGGGACAAAGAAACGCTATGGTTTTCTAGTGTTGCTGACAAATTTTCCATAGTCGATGAAAAAGCAAAGATTTACAAGAAAATAGCTTAATCAATAAGCAAATCATAGAACGATTTAACTTTAGTACTCCAAGTTTAAAAGGCAACCCAATGACAGACCTCTATATTCTTATTGTTGATGATAAACCCCAAAACTTGTATGCACTAGAAAAAACACTCGAACAAGTTGATGCCAAAGTCATTAAAGCGAATAGCGGTGAAGAGGCATTATCGAAGACCTTAGATTACGATTTTGCTTTAGCTATTTTAGATGTACAAATGCCCAACATGAATGGGTATGAACTAGCAGACTTATTATTGGGTGACCCCGCAACATCTCGCATGCCCATTATTTTTTTAACGGCCGCCTTTGGTGATGAACAACATTCATTCCAAGGTTATGAAAGTGGAGCAGTTGATTATATTGTTAAACCCTTTAACCCTGTCATCTTTATCAGTAAAGTTAATGTCTTTCTTGAGTTAGCTCGTTACAGAATTAGCCTAGAAGAAACCATCCAAGAACGCACGTATGCTTTATTAGCAAAAGGCAACAAGTTAAAATTACTTGTCGAAAACACACCGGATTGTATTTTAAATCTGGATCCAAATGGCACGATTAATTTCATTAATCATTTAGATGCCAATACTGACATTATTGGTCGCTCTGTCTTTGACTTTTTTGATGAAAATCAAATCGAACTTCAAAAAAACGCGTTACAGAAAGTTTTTGAAAAGAATCAAATTGCCGAATTTGAATCTTACATGAAACTTCCATGGAACCCAGAAGGCTCGTGGTATAGCCATAGACTTGCGCCTATTCCTCAACACGCCAATATTAGAGAGTGTGTCCAAATATCACGAGACATCACTCACAAAAAAGCGGCCGAAGAAGCCCAGCTCAAAATAATACAAGCGGAAGCTCATAGTCAGGCAAAAAGTAAGTTTCTGTCGAGCGTAAGCCATGAAATTCGCACGCCCATGAATGCAGTTTTAGGTTATGCACAATTATTAAGCAGAGACACAAACTTAACAGAAACCCAAAAAGAATATTTAGACATTATTGATAGAAGTGGCGAACATCTTTTAATGCTAATAGATTCAGTATTAGACATGGCTAAAATTGAAGCCGGACAAATCAGCCTATCACCCTCCAGAACTAACCTTCATCATCTATTAAATGACCTGTACAAGATGTTCATTTTGTCGGCACAAAAGAAGGGATTACAACTTACTATTGATTTATCTCAAGACCTTCCCGAATGGATTTATATTGACGCAAATAAAGTACGCCAAATACTCATTAATCTTTTAGGTAATGCGTTTAAATTTACACAATTGGGGAGTATAAAAATACGCGCAAGTTTGGTAGAACAAATATACGACTACCATACCATTCGAATAGAGATAGAAGACACCGGCTGTGGCATTGAAAAAGAAATGCTAGAGACTATCTTTGTCGCGTTTGAGCAAGCCCATGCAGGCACTCAAACGACAGGAGCCGGACTTGGCTTAGCCGTGAGTCAAGAATTTGCCTTGTTGATGAACGGAAATATCCATCTTAAGAGCGAATTGAATGTAGGCAGTACTTTTATATTTGAATTTAGAACCACTTTAAGTGAGGATTACAGCTCCGATCATTACTTTAAAACCATCAATAAATACAAACCAAGCGGAACAGAGGAGCTTATTTTAATCGTTGACGATGACATTGATAATCTACAGTTACTTGGCAAGATGGTTGAGGCCATTGGCTTTAAAACTCATTTAGTTAACAATGGCCAAGATGCACTTAGCTTTCTTTATAGACAAAAACCGTCAATGATTATTCTTGATCTAAAAATGAATCATATGGATGGCATTGCACTCACCAAGAAAATACGTAACTCAGAAATTCACAGCGAAGTTCCTATCATCATGGTCACTGCCTCCCCTTTTACCATAAACAAAGAATTAGCTTTTGAAGCAGGCGTCAATAAATTCTTATGTAAACCCGTAAGAGAAAAAATACTCTATCAAGAGATGGGACAACTTATTCCCTTTGATTTCTCTTACACGCAAGACAATAACAGTGAGGCAGAAGAAAAACAAATTGTTGATGCTAATCGAATTCAATCACTTCCCCTATCAATAAGGTCAGGTCTTAAAGATGCCATTGAAAGTGGTTACACCACTAATATAAATCGTTGGATTGAGCAAACCGAATCACACGACGCAGAAATTGCCAACACATTGAGATACATGTCTCAAAAATTTGACTACATCAGCATGTTAACTCTTCTCAATATTAAAGCTTAGGTCTTATGAAAAACACTAAACAACAACACAATATACTCATTGTAGATGACACGCCTGAAAATTTGCGTTTATTAGCAACCGCCTTGCAAAGAGAGGGATATGTTGTCCGAGTAGCCCCAACAGGTGATCTTGCTCTTAATATGGCAAATACTGAAACACCTGACCTAATTATTTTAGACATTGATATGCCTGATATGAATGGCTATGAGGTTTGTGAAGCCTTAAAAGAAAATAGATCACTGAGTGTGGTACCCGTCATTTTTTTAAGTGCTCTACAAGATACGCAATCAAAAGTGATGGCCTTTGAACGCGGAGGCGTCGACTATACAACTAAACCTTTCATTATTGAAGAGTTGTTAGCTAGAGTTGCCACCCATTTAGAATTACATCAATTAAGAAAAGACCTTGAGTTCAAAAACCGCTCCTTGTTTTTAACCGTATCAGACCAAGAGCATGAAATTTATGCGGCCCAAATATCAACCATCGTTGCGTTAGCTAAACTCGCCGAATCTCGGGATGACGACACAGGCATGCATATTGATAGAGTGGGTTGCTACAGTAAACTCCTTGCCATAGCTGCAAAAGACTACAAAAAAACAAAAACCGAAATTGATGAGGCTTTCATTGAAACAATTTATCACGCCTCCGCATTACATGACATTGGTAAAGTGGGCATAACTGACTCAATTCTCCAAAAACCAGCCAAATTAAGTCCAGAAGAATTTGAAATAATGAAAGCACATCCTGTAATTGGATTTAACACGCTCAATGCCGTATTTAATAGCTACCCTAATAACAAAATGATTCGCATGGGGGCCGATATTGCCAAATGTCATCATGAAAAATGGAATGGTGATGGTTACCCTGAGGGCCTGAGAGGCGAACAAATCCCTTTAAGTGCTCGTATTATTGCAATAGCCGATGTTTACGATGCCTTACGCTCTAAAAGACCGTATAAAGCCCCATTTACCCATGAAGAAGCCGTTAAAATTATTAAAGAAGGCTGTGGTCAACACTTTGATCCAGACTTAACTAATATATTTGAAACTATTCACGAAAGTTTTGATAAACATTGGGATTTATTACAAATCCCCTCTACAGAAACCACTATCTAAGCCATCATTCTCTTAAAACGAGCCTCACATGAATCCTAACGGAGCCCTGCTATGCTAGACAAATTTACCATCAAAAGCCTATTTATTATTGTAGTGCTAATGAGTCTATTTTCACTAATAACTGGCACTGTTAGTTTAAATGGCATGAGGCAAACTAATGAAGCCTTAAATACTGTTTACCTAGATCGTACGATTTGCATTAAACAACTAGGAGAGATAAAAGCTAAACTATTAGCAAACCGCTTAGGTATTGCCAATTCAGTCGCTTTTAAAGATGAAGCGCAAAAACATATTATTTCAATTAAACAAAATCTTATTGATATTAATAAACTTTGGCAAGAATACCGAGCTACAAAATCCACTTTAGAAGAACGAAAAATTTCCGATAAATTCGAAAAAGATTTACAACGCCTTACTGATGATGGTTTAAGCCCTGCAATGGATAACCTCTTAGCGGGTAACACAACTTATGTAGACAACCTCATTAAATCAACAATCAGACCATTATTTAATCCTATTGAAGAGGATATAAATGACTTAATACAAATCCAAATGGATGTTTCTCAACAAGAGTTTAATGATTCAAAAGATCACTATGACTTAAATCGTATAATCGTCCTTTGCATCCTGTTTATCAAATTATTATTTGCGGCCCTAATTTTATTTTATAGTAAAACTTTAATTAAAAATATTAATAAGCTTGTAGAAGTCACTAAACGCATCAGTACCGGTAATTTAGATGAGAAATTTGACTTAAGATCTCAGGATGAAATTGGTCAGTTAGCGCAATCTATTGAACAAATGCAGACAGCGCTGATTACAGTTCAGAAAAACACACAAGAACAAGATTGGTTAAAAACTGGCGTAGCAAAAATTAACCAAATCATTTTGGGACAAGAAGATAAGACTACTTTGGCAACCACTGTGATTACAGAAATTGCCAATTACTTAGATGCTAAAGTAGGCGCGTTATATGTTGTCAATACTGAAACACAAGATGTTACCTTGCAACTTTTAGGCACTTATGCCTATACACACCGAAAAAACCTATCTAGCCAATTTAAACTAGGTGAAGGTTTGGTAGGACAATCAGCAATAGAACGTAAACAAATTTTACTTAAAAACACACCTGAAGACTATATTCATGTGGTATCAGGCTTAGGCGAATCATCACCAAGGAACATATGTGTCACGCCTATCTTATTTGATTCTAGTTTAAAAGGCGTGCTAGAAATAGGCTCCCTAGAAGCATTTTCTGTTACCGAACTCGAATACTTAGAACAAGTTGTTGAAGCCATTGCAGTAGCTTTCGAAATTACTGAAGCAAAATTCCATATGCTTGAACAACAACGTATTTTACAGTCGGCAAATGAAGAACTTGAAAGCCAAGCAAAAATAGTTGAGTTATCGCAACAAGAATTAAGAAGTCAACAACTGGAACTCCAAAACATCAATACAGAACTTGAAGCTCAAATACAACGCGTCAAAGATTCTGAAGTGGAGCTAAAAGCTCAGCAAGAAGAATTAGAACAAGCGAATAACCAATTACAATCCAAAAACGATTTATTAGAAAAACAAAAAAGTGCGAATGAAGTAGCTCGAAGAGATTTAGCGATACAAGCTGAAGAACTTACCTTGGCGAGTAAATATAAGTCCGAGTTTTTAGCGAATATGTCGCATGAATTACGCACACCGCTAAACAGTTTACTTCTTTTATCTCGCTCATTACTCGAAAACAAATCCGGTAATTTATCAGAAGATCAAGTAGAAACGGCAGGGGTTATCTATGATAGTGGCAGTGACTTACTAAACCTAATCAATGAGATTTTAGATCTCTCTAAAATTGAATCCGGAAAAATGGATCTTCGCATACAGCCGATTGAAATTAATGACCTCATGCGTAGCGTTAATATTCAATTTTCCCCCATGGCAAAAAACCAAGGCTTAGATCTAATTATCAATTGTGTAGAAGGCATCCCAAGTACAATTATCACAGATAGCCAACGTCTTGGCCAAGTCATCAAGAATTTGGTTGGTAACGCCATGAAGTTTACCGAAAAAGGTGCGGTTACCGTTACTTTCTCACCCGTACCTTCCAGCATTAATCTAACTCGCAGTCAGTTAAACCATAGTGATGCCTTAGCCATAACCGTCACTGACAGTGGTATTGGTATTCCACTCGACAAACAAAAAATAATATTTGAAGCATTTCAACAAGCAGACTCTGGCGATAGAAGACGTTATGGAGGTACTGGTTTAGGTTTATCAATTTCAAGAGAACTTGTGTCTTTATTGGGTGGTGAGATTCAACTTGTCAGTGAACCCGGCAAAGGCTCTAGCTTTAGTATTTACATTCCTATTGAAACTCATCATAAAGAAGCTTCTAGTCAACCATTTTCTACGGGAGCCCATGGAACAACTTCAACTTATAAAACTGAAGCAACTAAATCGCTAAAAACCCAAGCAGTTGTAAAACAAGATACCGCAATTGACACCGGTGATGACCGAGATAATATCAACCCTTTAGACAGAGTTTTATTAATCATAGAAGATGATCTTAGATTTGCAAAAATCATAACTAATAGCGGTAGAGATCGAGGCTTCAAATGTCTAATTGCCTTAAGTGGTGAAGACGGCTTAAGTATTGCGAGAGAATATCATCCAGATGGCATTATCCTCGATATATATCTACCTAATATGGATGGCTGGAGTGTTTTACATGAACTTAAACAGTCCGTTGATACCAGACATATACCGGTACATATTATTTCATCGGAAGACCCCTCTCACGATAGTCTAAAAATTGGTGCAATTGGCCATCTTAGAAAACCAGTACAACAAGAAGACATTGACGCGGTTTTAAACAAAATCGAACAAGCCTCTTCCAGTACTGAAAAACGTGTTCTAGTGGTAGAAGATGATCCGATTATGCGCCAAGAAACTATCCGCTCAATTAGTGACGGTAATATCATCATCGAAGCGGTTGATAGTGGTGAATCTGCGTTAACCGCGCTAAGAGAGCAAGTTTTTTCTTTGGTCATACTCGATTTAGGTTTACCAGATATGCAAGGCATGGAACTTCTAAACGCTATCGCCAACGAAAAAATAAACATGCCTCCCGTGATTATTTACACTGTTCGTGAGCTTACTAGAGAGGAAGACGAAGCTTTACGTAAATATGCCAAGTCGATCATTATTAAAGATGTACGCTCTCAAGAACGTCTTATTGATGAAGTCGCGCTATTCTTGCATCGAGTGGTGAATGAGCTACCTGAAGATAAAAAGAAAGTTATTAGAAATTTACATGAATCTGATGACAACTTAAAGGGTAAAAAAGTCTTAATCGCCGAAGATGATATGCGTACCATGTTTGCAATGACTAAAATCCTTGCTAGCCATGGTTTAAATCCTATCAAAGCTGACAACGGTAAAAAAGCCTTAGAAGTACTTAAACAAAACCCAGATATAGATATTATCTTAATGGATATGATGATGCCTGAGATGGATGGTTACGAGGCCTCACGTTGCATTCGTGAGATGCCTGAGTATAACCACTTGCCAATCATCGCCTTAACAGCTAAAGCTATGAAGGAAGACAGAAAAAAATGTCTAGATGCAGGTGCTTCTGATTATTTATCTAAACCTGTTGATCAAGACAGATTATTATCATTAATTAGGGTATGGTTATGTCGCTAAATATAAATCAATACAATTAAGTCCTATCTATAAATAACCTTCATAAGACCATGCGTTTGAGACGCTTAAGCGCATGGTGCTTAAATACCAAATATTTACTCGTCTAAGCTTATCAAGCAATTTTTATCAATTCCACATATTGAGCCCTTAAAATTGCTATAATTTCACCCTTGATAAAATCTATAAACACTCCATAAGAATATTTGTAAAAGCTAAAAACTATAATAAAAATGACCCATAAAATAGCTTTCAACTTCATGCAATACCCAACAAACGCAATATGAGTTCCACACAAAAAGATTTCTACAACATATTAGGTGTTACTGAAAGTGCTGAAACAGCTGTTATAAAAGCGGCTTACAAAGCGCTTATGATGATCTATCATCCAGATCGTTATAATGGAGACCGAGAAGAAGCAATCAGAAAAACTAAAGATATTAATGAAGCCTACAGCACATTAATTGATCCTGATAAACGTAAAGCCTATGTAAAAACTGAATCCGGCTTTAAGGCTACAGAAAAAGAACCGACTGAAACAAATCAAAAGAATACTACATCAGATAAAGCCAGTGACTCTGATAGTGGTTGGCTAATTGCTATAGAGTTAGTTGAAGGCTTGGATAGCTTATATCAAAGCTTAAACATCTTATCTAAAGATTTAAGCGCAAGTTTTAAACAAGAATTACTCGAAAACAAACGCTTTAGTGAGGCTAAGGACATAGCAGAAAAGCTTGAAGTAGAGTTTATTGAAAAATTTTTTGGTAAAAACAAAGATATTCAAAACTTCTCGCGCTGGTTACTTAGCAATGACAAGCGAAACGCTGCCCAAGAAATTAACAAAATTGTTGCGCAATCAGCCGGACATTTGATTGCAAGCGATGTTATTAGAACGATTATGGTTAAACATCAACTATCTGGTTATGATATTCCTGTATCGACTGAGAAAAGAACTGTCTATAAATTAGGTGATATTCTGCCAGACGATGGCATTGTGTTTTATATTGATAAAACAGGTCAACATGGCTTAGCAGCAAGTCGTGATGATTTATCTATACAAGCAACTTGGCTAGAGGCAATAGCTCTTGCAGGCACCACCAGTTATCAATGGCATTTACCCTCTCGAAAAGAATTAGAGTTGTTACATGCACAAAAAGAACTTGTAGGCGGCTTTTCTAATCATCTTTACTGGAGTTCCACAGAAAGCGATAGCTTTAATGCATGGTTCCAAAACTTTTATATTGGTGAACAATTCACTGGCAACAAAAATCTTAGCCATAGAGTAAGAACGGTACGCGCTTTTTAATTTTAAAAAGTGTCTGGCAAAATACCTAATAAAACCTCTCTGTAGAGATCCAACAATCCCAATAGACTCACTATAACTAATCCACCGCCTATCCAGCGCTTAAAAACCCGATCATTTCGCACGATCAAATCATGCGTCTTTAACCCCAGGTAATGCCCGATGGCTGCGATAGGTAATAAAGTTATAGCTGCAAGAGAATGTAAATCAACTGACAGCACGACAAATGTCGACATTTTAATACTGACCAGAATGAACCATAATACAAATAAAGTATCCCGTAATTTGCGCTTGTCGACATTACGCATATAAACAGCCACCATTAACGGTGCACCTGTTAATGAAATACCCGCAACATAACCGCCCAATATCAATAAAACCTTATCAATCCAAGCATTACTGCTTTGAATACCTTTATTTAACAACCAAATAAAACCATAAAACAGGGTAATTGTATAAATAAAAGTATTCAGCCACAAAACCGGAAAATGCACTAAACCAAAGACCCCAATAATAGCTGGGGGAATAATGTAAACAGCTGACTTTTGCAAATAACGCCAATCAACATTATGTAAGCGGTTGAGCAAGGTTAAACCGGAGAAAAACAACAGATGTGTACCAATAATAGGTAACCATAATAAGGGATTATTCTGCACAAACAGCATCAATGGTAAACCTAAAGCCGCACCACCAAAGCCTAAACCCGTTCGCACAAAACCGGTCCATATAAAAATTAAAGCAATTGCAACTAACTGATAAGTTGATAAATCTAATAATATCATTCTGATTAACCTGACCTAAGTTACCTTAAGTCAACAACTGCTATAAATAATTGACTTGAGCAATAGCTCAAACATGACAGATAAAATAAAGAGGAGAATCCCCTTTATTTTACTAAATTTAACTTACTTGACTAAACTCAACAATACACCAGCAGCAACAGCAGATCCAATTACACCCGCCACATTTGGCCCCATCGCATGCATTAATAAAAAGTTATGTGGATTACTCTCTAAACCTAATTTATTGGCAACACGAGCCGCCATAGGGACAGCGGAGACACCAGCCGCTCCAATTAAAGGATTAATGGGGGTATCACTAAACCTATTCATGATTTTTGCCATAATCACGCCAGAAGCTGTACCGATTGCAAAAGCTACAGCACCCAACGCTAAAATACCTAATGTTTCTATCTGCAAGAACGCTTCCGCGCTGAGCTTTGAACCTACTGATAAGCCCAAAAAGATAGTCACAATATTAATTAATTCATTTTGAGCTGTCTGACTTAAACGCTCCACGACCCCAGAAGCATTCATCAAATTACCCAAAGCAAACATACCTATTAAAGGCGTTGCAGAGGGTAATAATAAGATAGATAAAACAAGTAACATCAAAGGAAACACTATTTTTTCAGTCCGACTCACCACACGCATTTGTTGCATTTCGATTTTGCGTTCATCTTCTGTGGTTAACGCGCGCATAATAGGTGGCTGAATTAATGGCACCAAAGCCATATAAGAATAAGCGGCAACCGCAATGGCACCCAA
>CAIXDX010000061.1 GCA_903918335.1 uncultured Methylococcaceae bacterium
TACTGGAATTCAGAGAACACCATGTCACACCAATCAGATTTAATTAGTACCGATATTAATGCTTATTTAGCACAGCACGAAAACAAAGAACTGTTACGTTTTTTAACTTGTGGCAACGTAGATGATGGCAAAAGCACTTTAATTGGCCGATTGTTGCACGATTCAAAAATGATTTATGAAGATCAATTAGCGGCTGTACAAGCAGACAGTGTTAAATCGGGTACTACTGGCGCCGGTAAAATCGATTTAGCGTTATTAGTGGATGGTTTGCAAGCCGAACGTGAGCAAGGCATTACTATCGATGTGGCCTATAGATACTTTTCAACTTCCACACGTAAATTCATTATTGCGGACACCCCAGGTCATGAACAATATACGCGTAACATGGCAACCGGTGCTTCTACTTGTGATCTAGCGATTATTTTGATTGATGCGCGTTATGGTGTGCAAACTCAAACTAAACGTCATAGCTTTATCGCCTCTTTATTAGGTATTCAGCATATCATTGTGGCTATCAATAAAATGGATTTGATGAGTTATAGCGAAGAGACTTTCAATAAAATTAAACAAGATTATTTAAGTTTTACAGATACATTAGATTTAAACGATATTACGTTTATTCCTATGTCGGCCTTGGATGGTGATAATGTTGTTAATCCTAGTGAGAATATGCCATGGTACACAGGCCAACCTTTAATGGAAGCCTTGAATACCGTTGAAATTTCAAATGATCACAACTTAATAGATGCACGTTTTCCTGTGCAATATGTTAACCGTCCTAATTTAGATTTTCGTGGATTCTGTGGCACAGTGGCTTCAGGTATCTTCAAAAAAGGGGATTTAGTTACTGCATTACCTTCAGGTAAAAGTAGCAAGATTAAAGCGATTGTTACCTATGACGGTGACATAGCAGAAGCCTATCCACCGATGGCCGTTACCTTAACATTAGAAGATGAGATCGACGTCAGTCGTGGTGATATGTTGGTCGGTAATCAAGCGCAAACGTCTATTGTTGCGGATAAGTTTACAGCCAACATTGTGTGGATGACTGAACAAGCTTTAGTGCCGGGCCGTCAATACATTATAAAGTTAGGTACACGTAGTGTTTCAGGTTCGGTGTCTTTAATTCATCATAGAATTGATGTAAACACCTTAGAGCACCATGATGCGGCTGCCTTACAATTAAATGAAATTGGTTCTTGTACTATTGCTGTCAATGCCCCTGTCGTATTCGATGCCTACAAACAAAATAAAGGTACTGGCGCATTTATCATTATAGATCGTCTAACGAATGGTACTGTGGGCGCCGGTATGATTACGGGTGCGAGTAATGATATTAACCAACAAGTTGTTAGTGCAGAAGAGAGATCGGCTCGATTCGGTCAAGTACCTACTGCAATTTCATTGACTGGAGCAAGTAGTCAAGCAGTGGCCTATCTCTTAGAAAGAAAGTTATTTGATAATGGTCATGTAGTGACTGTATTAGAAACATCTGAGCTTAATTTGATCACAACTGTAAAAAATGCTGGCTTATTAGTACTCACTTTAAACAGTCCTGCAGAATTTGCAGATGTCATATTTGATACTGATACCCAAACACTAGACGTTATCTATACTCAATTAAAAGCCCAAAATATTATCTATTAAACCTCAACTGTGATATCTACACAGCGCATATAATTTTATTCATATTATCCGGCATTACTAAATGACAGACACCCAACAGTTTTTTAGTAATGACGGCGCCTTATCAACGGTTATCTCTGGTTATCAAGCGAGAGATGCTCAGGTAGAAATGGCTGAGGCTATCAGCAAAGCTATCACTAACAAACAGCATTTAATCGCCGAAGCAGGGACAGGAACAGGTAAAACTTTCGCCTATTTAGTACCTGCTATTTATTCAGGTAAAAAAGCGATTATTTCTACGGGAACTAAAAATCTACAAGACCAATTATTTAATAAAGACTTGCCTGTTATTCGTAAAGCGATAACACTACCCTTTAAA
>CAIXDX010000062.1 GCA_903918335.1 uncultured Methylococcaceae bacterium
AATAGTCTTATAGTTTCACCACAAAATCACTTATTAATAAGGTACTTTATGCAGCATTTTCGTCTTTCTTTTTTTATTACAATTGCATGCTTAGGCATCGCCGTCTATTGGGGCGGCCCTATGGGTGCATTTATCGCGCTTATTTTAGGTGTTCTCGAGGTGAGTTTATCATTCGATAACGCAGTTGTGAACGCATCTATATTAAAACGTATGGATGAACGCTGGCAACAGTACTTCTTAACTTGGGGTATTTTAATCGCTGTTTTTGGTATGCGTTTATTATTTCCTATTTTAATTGTTAATCTTGCTACCGGCATTGATTTTATAGGTGTTGTTAACATGGCACTGCATGACCCCACTACCTATGCTGAGCATCTTAATGCATCGCATGTACAAATTGCGGCATTTGGAGGCATGTTCTTGTTAATGGTCTTTTTCTCCTTCATCTTTGATGCGGGTAAGGAGTTGCATTGGCTGGGCTTTATTGAAAGAAAATTATCTGATTTCGGAAAATTAGAATCAATTGAAATTATTCTAGCTCTCTGCATTCTATTATTTGGCCAAAATTGGTTACCTGAAGCAATGCGCTTTAAGGCCTTAATTGCAGGCATTTCTGGTGTAATTCTTTATGTCATTGTGGATAGTTTATCTGCATTATTTGAAGATGAAGAAGAAGGTGAGGATGTTTCAGAAGCTATTAAAAAAGGCAGTCTTATGAGCTTTTTATATTTAGAAATATTGGATGCTTCTTTTTCTTTTGATGGTGTAATTGGCGCTTTTGCAATTACCCAAGATGTCATTATTATCATGCTAGGCTTAGCGATTGGCGCCATGTTTGTTAGAAGCTTGACAGTCTATTTAGTACGTAAAGGTACTTTAGATGAATACGTATTTCTAGAGCACGGAGCACATTATGCAATCGGCTCTTTAGCAACCATTATGTTACTTAGTATCAATATTCACATATCTGAAGTTATTACCGGCCTTATTGGAGCCGTGATGATTGGCTTATCGGTTTTATCTTCTATTTTTTATAAAAGGAAATTAGCTAAGCAAGCTTAGTATTAAATTACAAACTAAAAATTATAAAAAGTTAAACGCTTTAACAGAAATCGGCTGTAAAATGCCTAGTTAAAATTATTATCATTCTATTTTATTCAATACGGAACGACCATGACACAAGATGAATTAAAACAAAAAGTAGCTAAAGCCGCCATAGAATACGTTAAAGACGTTGGTATTATCGGCGTAGGCACTGGCTCAACTGTTAAACATTTTATTGATTATTTAGCAGATATCAAAGGAGATATTGAAGGTGCAGTCTCTAGCTCTGAAGTCAGTACCGCTCATCTTAAAAAAGTCGGCATCCCTGTATTTGATTTAAATGCTGTTGGAACTTTAGATGTTTATGTTGATGGTGCTGACGAAGTTAACCCACACAAACATATGATTAAAGGCGGTGGTGGCGCGTTAACTCGTGAAAAAATCATTGCTGCAGCCAGTAAGAAATTTGTTTGTATCGTTGACGAAACTAAAACAGTTGATGTATTGGGCGCTTTTGCATTACCTGTTGAAGTTATTCCAATGGCAAGAAGCTATGTCGCAAGAGAACTCGTTAAACTAGGTGGCCAACCAGTATGGCGTGAAAATTATATTACTGATAACCATAATGAAATTCTAGATGTACATAATCTTTCAATTTTAGATCCAATTGAACTAGAAAGAATCATTAACAATATTACAGGCGTAGTGACCAATGGTCTTTTTGCTATTCGTCCTGCTGATGTAGTGTTAATTGGTAAAGGTACAGAGGTTATTACTCGTTAAACTCTATATTACACGAGCACACTTTAATAACTAGTAATTTACCCTAAAAAGGGGCGAGGTATTAAAAATACCTCGCCCCTTTTTATTAGATTTAGAATAAAAAGTACTAACCTTTATTTTTACTTCATCTTTTAGCAAACATCTTCTTATGGTGAAATAATCAAATTCAAAACCCGCCGCTATCTTGCAGGAACTGTTACTTTCTCATTATCTTGATAAATCCCTGTTAACTTTCTTTTAAACTCATTAGAGATAACTCTAGAATCTTGTTTATTTACCACAACCCTAGGAGTGATTAACACAACTAATTCTGTTTTCACATTCGTTTTCGAAGTTTGTCCAAATAATGAGCCTAAATATGGCAAATCAGATAAAAATGGCATACCTTTTTTACTATTTGTCACATCATCCGCAATCAATCCACCCAAAACAATTGTCTCGTTATCATGTACAGCAACTGAACTATCTATTTCTTTTTTATCAAAAGTTGCTGAACTTGTAACTCCTGGTGTTGGTGTACCTGTTGTATCAGCCACATTACTAACGATCTGTTTTAACTTCATTATCACCATGCCATTTGCATTGACTCTAGGCGTTACCTCTAAAGTTACCCCTGTGTCTTTGTACTGTATTGAAGTTCCAAGTGCAATACTTGGTGTAGTTCCACCAGCTACTGGAAGTGTTGATGAACTGGTTTGAACAGGAACTTGTTGCCCCACATTAATCTTTGCCTTTTGATTATTTAATACCATCAAAGACGGTGAAGAAATAACATTCAAATTATCCGTTTGTGCTAATGAATTTAGTAATGCTTTTACAGCACCCGAACTATAAAAAGCACTTAACCCTCCAGTAGATGCCGCAGCAGCAGTACTAGCAATATCATCTCCGATCCCCATACTACTTCCACCATGAGATAAATACCAAGAAATACCATAGCTTAACTTATTTGTTAACTTAATCTCAACGACAGTTGCATCAATTAAAACCTGCAACGGCATCACATCCAATTGCGTTATCACTGGTAATATCGTTTCATAATCCTGGGCTGAAGCCACAATAATAATTGAGTTATTGGGAGAATCCGGAATAATTTTTACTTTACCAATATTTGCAAGTGAAGGAGTACCTACTCCTAAAGACTCCTTTGCTGCGTTTAAATCTTCCCCGACACCATTCACAGCAAAAGCACCTAAATTAGCTGATAAGGAACTGCCATTTAATGAAGAATTGGAGCCAGATAAACCAGAAGCATTACTCGAATTTAAAGACCCTCCTAATCCAGAGGACTGATTATTAGACATTGAGTCATCACTTGAAAGCGTTTCCGCAGTTTCTCCAGGCGCAAGTTTTGCTGAACTATCAGCACCTTTTGAACTGGTGAATATTTGATTCAATGTTGCCGCTAATTTATTTGCATCTGCATGCTGTACTTTATAAACATTAACACCACCACCAGAAGCGCTATTTGCCTTATCTAATCTAGAAACCCAACTATCCACTTCATCCAAATAACGCGCCTGATGAGTAACTGCTAAAAATGCATTTAACCGTTTAATAGGAATAAATTGAAGAAAGTCAGACTCTCCTTTACCTTTACTAGAAAAAATGTCTTGCAACTCTTTAATGACAACCGCTGGATCTACATGCACCAAAGTAAATAAGCCAAATGAACGACCTTTTAATAAATCAATATCAAAAGTATTGATCATATCAATCACTCTAGCTATTTCGTCGGCAGTACCTGAAGCTACTAACAAATTCCGCTTACTATCAACATTTAAAATAGTTTTTTCCTGCACTAACGGCTTGATAATATCAACGATATCTTGGACAGCGACATTTTTAACTGGGATAATACGAGTTTGATAACCCGCTACTTTGGCAGATAAATCAGAAGTAAATATTGCATCCGCAGTTGGTTCTATATGATAAATTTTGCCATCTTTTACTAAAGCAGCATTATTCATGCGTAAAACCATCTCTAAAGTAGGTAATAATTCTTCTTTTGTTAAGGGTTCAGTTGTTTGCAAAGTTACCTTACCCGTCACTTTTGGACTTAAAACATAACTTTGTCCTAAAATATCACTTAATACTACTTTTGCCACTTCACCTAAATCGGCATCATCAAAATTTAAACTATAAGAGCCTGTTCCCTTTACTCCAGTCGACCTACTTTTTTTAGGCGTAGTTGACACGTATTTATCCGTGCCCGGATATATTTCTTTAGTACCTTCAAGCACCGGCATTTTATTTTCTAATTGATGAAAAACCTCGCTAGGCTCCTCTTTTTTTACTGGATTTAATGGCAATTTATCAGGTTGCTTAAATGCTAGTAACTCACAACCAACAAGTGAAAGTCCTATAACAGCAACGCTAGTAACTGCACTTATTCTTCTAAATTTTTTATTCATTAGTATTCTCAGGGAGCACTGCTGCTGGAGTTTGAGGGTTGAATTGTAAATTTCTTGATCTGTTATTTATATTACTCATATTAGATAAACTTTTATTCTTTATTTTACGCAACATTAATTCTTTTTGTTGATCACCTTGCGCAAAAATAATTTTATCCTGATAAATTTCCGTTAACTTCCACCCATCAAGCAATTCATTTTTAGAAATCTTTCTATATTTATCTTTTGGATTGCTTATATTCAGATGACACAAAAATGCTGTTAACCCTTTTTTAGTTGAAAAAATACCATTTAATTCCCAGTCAAAAACCACAGGAACTTGTGCCACACTTTGACCTTCTTCAGAACTTAATTTTTCAACATTTCTTCTGCCACTGATAAATAAAGGTCTCGAAACAAGGTCTACGTAACTTTCTTCTGTTTTTTTATGTAAATCTATATGTGGTATTTCGTCTTGGGTTGTCTTACTTTCAGTTACCACCAATGAATCCAATATGGATTTTCGCATCCAAGCTGAAGCACCCCATTCAAGCCCAATAATCAATAACAAAATAGAACATATAATTGCTAATAACGATATTAATTTAATATTCATTTCACAGAATTTCTCATAAAACTTACTGCCTGAAAATTAACGTTTAAATCATTACTAGCCTCCATTAGCCCATTCATTCTATTTCGAGTGCCACGTATCGGTCTAATATCAATCTGATTAATAATAATTAAAGGCTTAGATGTTTCTAACGTATATAAAACTTTACGCAATATTTGACTACTACCCGTCATTCTAACGCTTACCGTTATACGCCTAAAATTATCTTTACTACTCACAGGTAAAGCTTGAGTGCTACTTAATTGTCCACCAGCATCTACAATTGTTTTTTTAATAAACTCCTGCATATCTGCCGAAGCTAGAGCGTCTGTTTCTTGAAGATTAAAATAACCCTGATTTTCTTGTTCTTTATTTATATTTACCATACTTGCGGTAACAAGATCAGCTTTTGCTAAGATACGTTCATATTGCTGAAGTTTAATGACAAGATTACTTTTAATTTCATTCAACTCAAATAATTTGCTGACTAAAGGCATGATAATAAGCAAAATAAAACACAGTACTACCACTAATAATAGACTAACTGCTAATAAACGCTGTTTAATCAGAGGAGAAGATAAGTCTATTTTTTTAAAGTTATTCATTCACCTTACCCCCGATTTTAGCTACATCGACAGTAATCTGAAATCGCTCTAACTTACTACTCCTATCTTGTGTGACAGGAGAAGCGAATCTTGCATTTACAAACATATCTGAAGTTTCTAAAACTGCCAATAAACCAGATGCAGCAGGTGACTCTCCCTGTATCTGTAAATGCCCATCTGAGTACTGCACATAACTTAAACTAGTATCATCTTTTAAAAGAATACTTAAAGTATTCAGCATATCAACTAAATCTGGCGTAACACTTTTTTCCTTGATCAATCGAGTGGTCTCATCGATTACGGCATCAATTGATGATTGCATTGTTTTAACTTTTTTAGCATCTTTTTCTAAACTCATCGCTTTTAACTGCAATTCATTTACCGATTGATATTCAAGAAGCACGGGTATTACTAAAACCAATAATAATAGGATACCAGTTAATGTCATTAATAAACCATGAATTAATCTCGGGATATTTGCCTTTTTTTGCTGCAATATGTCAGGCAAGAGCGTATATCCATCCTCCAAATAATCAAGACTATTTGGAGATTCTTCGCAATCAACATACAGTGGTATTAAGCCAATTGTTTTAACATCATCATATAATCCATCCAATATTTCTCGAGTTGTTAAAATCATCTTGACTCTAATTTGCCCAACCTCATTTACACCATCCATAGTTTTAATAGCAAAATAAACATCTTCTGGTTTAAAAGGCGTGTAACGATCTAATTCATAACTGACAACTTGCTCAAGATTCTCTTTCGCAGCCACCGGTAAACTCAATTCTTTCTGGATTACATCTGATCCTGATAATCTAATAAGGATTTTTGCTTTTGCTAAGCGCTCATCTTTTTCAAGAAGGCTTTGGATATTAAACGTTTTATCCATTCGATCTAATGTAACCAAATGCTCTTCTACATCGCCTAAACAATAAAACAATATTAGCTTATTATCTTTATGAAGAATAACAATAACACCTTGATTTTCATTAATAATATGCTTTATCTTTTCTGGTATCAAGAAATCAAGCTCTTGCTTCCACCATCGAAAAAAATGCTTAAAATTTAAGTCAATTGTTGAGTTCAGGTTGAGCATATTGTTTCACTAAAAATTCATTCATTATTTCTGTAAATAATGATTTGTTATTTGACAAATCATGCTCCCACTTCAACACCTGAAATGGATTGGCACTAATACTTTCTTCTTTCTTTATTACAACACTAATTCTAGCCCTTGAGTTATCTACCAAGCGCGCTTCACAAACAACAGTAACAACATTACTACTCCCACTAGAACCACTTCTTATGCCTGGAATAATAGGTAATGCTGGAGCAGGTAAATCATTTCTAGCACTATCAACTCTCGCTAATAAATAGGAATTTAAAATATCTTCACCCAACTCTGGAATAGTGCTTAAGACCTCTTTACTCGCTACGTTAAAGTCTACCTGCGTTTGCCCTGAATAAACTGTAACTAAAGGCTCAAGCCAATTATATATCTTCTTATCCATGCCTAAAACTGACTGTAACTCTTCAATTGAATCAAAAGGTCTATTTGTAGGCCCATAATTTAAACCGGCTTCTTCATACTCTGTTTTTTCAGCACCATTAGTATTTACTAAATCATCTGGATCACGCCAATCAAGAATAGCTCCCAACAATTTACTTTGTTGCTCTTCATCAATGGGCGCATTAATCAATAAATTTTGTAAACTACGAGAATCCGCAGCATTAAGATCAATTTTACCCACTTCAGATAACAGTCTTACCCTAACTTTTGCACCGGCCACAATAATCTCATACACACTTCCATCTGTTCGCCATGCTTTATTTAAATCATTATCTAATAACATCAACTCAGCAATGGCAAGACCCGATTCAGCTAATGCTAAAGCTTGGGAATTGCTTTTAATAACTGAAGTGATTGAAGATTCTCTGCGCATACTTAAGGCAAAACTACCTGCCATTATTATAAGTAAACTAATGACCCATAATACTATGACTAAAGCAACACCTGTTTGGCGCATTATCGAATCACGCCTGAGGAAGAACTTGAATTATCTTTGGTCTTTGTTATTCTTAAAGGGATGATCATCTCAGGCCAATAATTTCCGTTTTCCAAAACAATATTGATCCTAACTAATCGTGGCTGCGAAATTTCATTATGCCAATCTTCAGCCCAAACACCGTCACTAACTCCATCTGATGATCCAAAATAGCTTAGTTTGAATTCTCTTACATGCTTAATTAAACTAACTTCTTCAACTGAGGAACTTTCATCTTCTGCATCCGAGTTGTAAGGTGTCACGCTCACATTAATATATGAACCATTATCATCTTCAACCAAGGCAACTTTAAATATTTGCAAACCTTGTTTATTTACACTTTCAGGAAACCTTGAAGCAAACTGTAGAGAATTCGTGTCACCTTGAAAGAATATTGCTTTATCATTACCTATCGATTGATTCAATATTGGCTTAGTAACAGATAAATGTTTTTGAAAAAAATGATATACAACGGCCATTTCATTAACGGATGATATTTTTTTCTCTCCCCTTTCCCAACTATCTGCACAAATTTTTAAACTCGTAAAAAGCAGTACAACCATAATACTAAGCAAAGTTAATCCAATTAAAACCTCAATTAAAGTAAAACCTTTTGCCTCAAACTTAGCTGGCAGCTTAACCAAAATCATAATGTTTTAGTACTCAGCTTTAAAGTCGTAAGCTCAATCTGTCGATATTGCGTATTTCGAATATCCCAACGCACCAACACTTTAACCTTAAACAATTCAACATTACTTGGTGTTTGCCCCAGGTTATCAGTATTAAAAATATAAGGTGTAATAGTCAAAAACCACTCATATTTATCATTAATCATCCCTGAATTGTCAGTCGCTGCTAATGGTATTTCTGTTCCTGCTCGAGCCATTAATCCTTCAGCTACTTGTACTGCAACCGTGTAATCCTCAGCTACACCCGCCGAGTTAACACCACCTGAAAATATCTTTAATAAAATACCCAATGAAAGCGCCAAAATTGAAAACGCAATCACAATTTCCAATAATGAAAAGCCCTTCTGTTTATTGATCATCTGTTTCATTCAATTCAATTTGTCCAGACAACCAATTAATATCAACTTTCCAAGCCGACTTTCCTTGAGCAAAAGTTACGCGTCCTCCTGTTGAGGATCCATCAGGGAAAAATCGAATACTAGCCAACTCATCACTCTTAATCTGACTTTTAGCGGTAACAACTTTAACCACAACAGACTTTGGAATGGGATAAACTTTATTTCGCTTACTTACTGTATAATTTTTTTGTTCAAGATTAATAGTCACTGTCATTTCTTCATGGGAAATTAACGCCTCACCCCTAGCAAAACGTAAAGCAGATACCATATCTCTAGCAACTACTTTAAGCTTAGTAGCATCGTTACCCGAGGATAAATTAATCCCTACAACAGCAAAACCCAACACCATAATAAATAAAACGACCATTAACTCTAATAGAGTAAAGCCATTATTATCCCTGACTGGGCTATGCATTAAACTACGTTTAATTTGAATTATTCCCAGCTATCAACGTCTTGATCTTCACCCGTGCCGCCTTCTCTACTATCTGATCCATATGAAAAAATATCAAATTTTCCATGGTTACCCGGAAATACATAGTGATATTCATTTTGCCAAGGATCTAAAGGCACTTTAGATTTACTCAGATAAGGTCCATTCCAGTGTTTTGCATTTGCTGGTGCCTCTACTAGAGCTTGTAAACCTTGATCTGTCGTAGGATAAGTACCCACATCCAATTTATACATATCTAATGTCGCAGCCAAATCTTCAATTTGGACTTTAGCTGCTTTAGTTTTGGACTCGCCCATATGCTTCATAACTTGAGGACCTACAATACCAGCCAACATTGCGATGATCCCCAAGACCACTAATAACTCAAGCAAGGTAAAACCAGTTTGTCTGCGATTATTCATATATTTCATTGTTATTCCAATTAAAATGCCAAATCATTAACACTCAAAATAGCCAGTAAAATTGAGACAATAATACCGGCAATCATTAAACCTAAAGAAATTATTAGCACTGGCTCTAGAAAGGCTAATAATCTTTGTATAGCTACTCTCAACTGTTTATCATATATAACAGCAACACGAAGAAGCATCTCTTCCAATCTTCCCGTTTCTTCACCCATCTTAATCATTTGCAATGCCATTTTAGGTAATAAAGCTTTCTCTTGTAATGCATCCGATAAGTGTCGACCTTGTTTCAATTGCTCCTCTGCATTTGCAATAACTTCAGCTAAAACCAAATTATCTACTGTTTCTCTAACAATGACTAAAGCAGAGATAATAGACACACCATTACCGAGTAATGTCCCTAGAGTGCGAGTAATATTAGCGGTTTCTTTATTGGTGATAATTGTCCCTGCTAGGGGTAATTTTAAAATACGCCCATCCCATACTTTTTTTCTAGTCGGATCAGCCATTTGATATTTCATATAACTAGTAATAACAAATACTCCCACTATTAATGACCACCAATAGCTTTGCAACCATTCAGCCAAGCCAACTACAATTTGAGTTGATACAGGTAAAGCTTTACCGGCACTTTCAAACATTTCAGTGAACTGAGGAACCACAAAAGTAAGCATAATAAATAAAGATGCCAAGGACATAACTAGCAAGATAACGGGATAAATCATCGCCGTTTTAACACTATCTTTCAGTTCTTGTGAACGCTCTAAATACTCTGCTAAACGAGTTAATACCTCATCAAGACTTCCGCCAGCCTCACCGGCACGAATCATATTTAAATAAAACTTCGTAAATACACCTTGCTGTTGATCTAAGGCGTCAGCTAATGAAACCCCACCTTTAACTTTCTCTAGAACTTTAGAGATTAACCTTGTTAAACGTTCATTGTCCTCCGTTAAATCCATCAAAACTAATAACGCTTTATCAATGGGTAAACCAGATTCTAATAACGTCGCTAATTCACTCGTCAAAAAACCTATATCTTTGGGTGTTAATTTAGACTTTTTAGCACCTAGTCCAAAAAAAGCGCTCCTATTTGTGGGTGCAACTCTGATAGGAATAAAACCTTCTGACTGAAGCGTAACTATTAACGCCTTTTCATCAGAAGCATCTCTAACCCCTTCTTCGGTTTCACCATTGCCGCCAATGGCTTTGTAAGAAAATAACGGCATTTTATGATTCCGTTGTCACGCGCATTACTTCTTCTAAAGTAGTTATACCTTCTACCACCTTAACCAAACCATTTTCATAAAGGGTTTGCATCCCTTCGGCAATTGCTAATTTTTGAATAGTACCCGCCTCTTCATGAGCCATAATCAACTTACGAATTGGATCCGTCATAGGCAAAAACTCAATAATTGCCAACCGCCCACGATAACCGGTTCCCGAACAAGCCACACATCCTACAGACTTATAGAGCTTAATATGAGATTGGTTAGTAAAACGATCCAAACGTAGTTCTTTAACTAATTCAGGCTCAGCTAATTTTGCCTCTTTACACACAGGACACAATTTTCTAACTAAACGTTGTGCCAAAATACCATTAACGGTTGAAGTTAATAAATACTCCTCTAGCCCCATATCTAATAAACGAGTTACACCGCCAGCAGCATCATTAGTATGTAACGTTGATAACACTAAATGACCCGTTAAAGCTGATTGCACAGCAATTCTTGCTGTTTCTAAATCTCGCATCTCACCAATCATAATAACATCAGGGTCTTGACGAACAATTGAACGTAAAGCAGAAGCAAAGGTAAGACCAATTTGGGGTTTTGCTTGAATCTGATTAATCCCCTCCATTTGATACTCGACTGGATCCTCAACCGTAATAATTTTTCTTTGTGGAGTATTTAATTGTTTTAAAGCCGCGTACATAGTAGTTGATTTACCGCTACCCGTAGGACCTGTAATTAAAATGATTCCATGGGGTAAAGATAAAACTTCGATAAATTGCTCTAAATGTCGACCTGCAAACCCCAGCTCAGCAAAGTCTAATACTGTATTTTCTTTGTCCAACAAACGAATAACTACACTTTCACCATACATTGTAGGAATTGTAGATACACGTAAATCAAGTTCTTTACCCATCATTTGGACTTTAATCCGGCCATCTTGTGGTAAGCGTCGTTCTGCAATATTAAGTTTAGCCATAATCTTAATACGCGAGATAACAGCAGCAGTTGACTTTACATTAGGTGCATCAATCTCTTGTAAAACACCATCAACACGTAACCTAACTTTCAATGATTGCTCAAAAGGTTCAATATGGATATCAGAGGCGCGCATTTCTACAGCGCGTTGCATAATAAGATTCACCATTTTGATAACAGGCGCTTCACTGGCTAAGTCCTTTAAATGCTCTAAATCCTCTTCACCCAAATCATCAAAAGCTAAATCGTCGATCAATTTATCCATTTTTGAACGATCTTCACCGTACTGCACATCCAGCGCCGCATCAATTTCAGACAATAAACCCACTTTTACCTTAACAACTTTACCTAACATCAAACTTAAGGCATTAATCGTAAAGCTATCTTCTGGATCCATCATGGCAATGGACACCTCTTCATCAGAAACACTGAGCCCGATCAAATGATAATTCTTAAGAAAACGTAAAGACACTGTTTCAGGCAATTGTCTTTCGATAGGATATTGCTCAGGTACTACTTTTTCAAATTGACCTGACTCAACAAACGCATCGGCCACATCTAATTCGGAGCATAATCCTAACTTAACCAATAATTGCGGCAAACTTTCTGCAACAGATGTTTTCTGAACACGCTCAACTTTTTTTAATTCTGAAGTTGAAAGCTTATTTCTTTCCTGTAATGTTTTAAGTAAAGACTGATAAGGCATTTTATTTCCGCTGAATAAAGACTATCGCCTTTAAATTTGTTTGAATATCCACAAGTTAACTTAATGACCGAATATAATCTAAGTTTGATTTAAAGTCTATTAATGTTGCACTACATAATGACTTAAAAGATAAAGATGCTTTATATAACTAAAAATTTATCACTTGTTTAATGCTTATAACCTTTCCAGCCATAATAACTGATATATAAATAACCAAGCGCAGGTACAAAAAATGCCGATTGAATACCCATACTATCTGCGCAGAAACCTTGTATAACAGGTAAAACAGCCCCACCTACTATAGCTGCACACAAAATTCCGGACCCCTGCCCTGTGTGTTTACCTAATCCCGCAACGGCTAAAGAAAAAATAGTAGGAAACATAATCGAGTTAAACAAACCAATGCCTAGTATTGCCCACATAGCTATAAAGCCACTACTAAAAATCACTAGCAAAACTAACGTCATTGCCATTAACGCATTAAATAATAATGTATTTTGCGGTTTAATCTTTTGCATTATTAACGCACCAGCAAATCTTCCTAACATGGCACCTCCCCAATAAAAAGAGACATATCGACCTGCATCTTGCTCTGTTAAATTTCCTATAGAAGACTCACCTAAAAAACTGATCAAAAAACTACCAATAGAAACTTCACTTCCCACATAAAAGAAAATACCCAATGCACCCAAAACTAAATGTTTATATGACCAAGCACTTACATGTAAGTCACTAACATCAACACTAATAGATTTAGATGACGCTGTTTGTGTTTCCTGTACTTTAGGTAATTTAAGAATAACAAAAACAACCGCCAGCATACATAAAACAGTAGCCAACAACAAATAAGGCGTCTGTACAGCTAAGGCTTGAGCTGTTTGATACACACTTAGTTCATCAACATTTAGTGCATGAATCTCTTCCGCGCTTTTTACAGCTGTCGATAAAATAAACAATGAACCTAGATAAGGTGCAAGTGTAGTACCCAAAGAATTAAAAGCTTGTGTCATGGTTAAACGACTCGACGCAGTTTCTGACGAACCTAATACAGTGACATAAGGATTTGCAGCTACCTGCAATAAACAAATACCTGCAGCTAGAACAAAAAAAGCGGTTAAAAATAGCGAATAAGAATGTAGACCCGCTGCCGGATAAAACAACAAACACCCCAAGCCAGCGACTAATAGGCCCGTAATAATCCCACCTTTGTAATCAATCTTATCGACCAAATAGCCACTAGGAACAGAAAACACAAAATACGCAATAAAAAAACAAAACTGCACCAACATGGCTTGGGCATAGTTAAGCGTAAAAACAGCTTTTAAATGTGGAATAAGAATATCATTTAGGGCAGTGATAAATCCCCAAATAAAAAATAGGGATGTTAGAACCGTTAAAGAGCCAATATAACTATTTTTATCGGGTACATTTTTTTTTATATCTAATGCTCTCTGTTGCATACCCATATGCCTTACCCTTTTATTCTGTAATAGTAAACTGAACTGTCTCAGAGCCTACCATAACTTTAAACTCACCAGGCTCTACTATGCGTTTTAAATCAACTCCAATAAACGACAGATCATTGGGTGTCAATGTAAATGTTAAAACTTGATTTTGCTGTGGATTCAACTCAACTTTTTTAAATGCCTTCAACTGTTTATTAGGACGCGTCACAGTGGCGGCCATATCATTGATATAAACCAAAACAGTTTCTTTACCTTTTATTGAGCCAGTATTAGCCACATTAACACTTAAATTAATTACCTCTCCCATTTTGTAATCATGCTTCTCAACTTTTAAACCTGACGTTTTAAACTGGCTATAACTCAAACCATGCCCAAATGGATACAACGGGTTATAAGCATTAGTATCAAAGTTTTCTATTGGTTTATGATCATACAATACGATGTCATTGGTATTTCTAGGATATGAAATTGGCAATTTACCATTTGGATTGTAATCACCATACATAATATCTGAGATTGCGACACCACCCTCCATACCCGGTAAAAATCCTAAAAGTACGGCGGAAGCCTTTTCTGCTTGCTCAGTGATAATACGTGGCCGACCGCCCAAAGTAACCAATACAACAGGCTTACCCGTTGCAAATAGGGCATTCGCTAATTCAACTTGAGGTTGTTCTAAACTTAAAGATGGAATATTACCCATCGTTTCTGTATAGGGCTTCTCACCTAAGCATAAGACAATAACATCTTGATCCTTTGCCGCATCTACCGCTTTTTTAATATCTATTTTGTCATTAAAATGAGTGCCACCAACATAAATCACTTTAGCCGTTGATTTTTTCTGCAAAGCGCCATAAACCGTCAATTTATCTTTTGGCTGTAAACTGTCATTATCGCCTTGCCAACTTAAAGTCCAGCCACCATTTAAAACACTTAATAAATTAGCGGTAGGACCAGTAATTAAAATCTTGGCGTCTTTTTTAAGCGGCAGAATATGCTTATCATTCTTCGCTAGCACTATAGACTCTCTAGCAGCTTGCAAATTAGTGGCGGTAGATTCTCGTGTTGCAAAGTGCTCCTCTGCAGATAATGGCAATGGTTTAGCCTTGAATAACCCCGCTTGATCCTTTACCGTCAGAACTCTACTGACCGCTTCATCAATGCGAGCCATAGGCACTTCACCTGATTTAACCAACTCTATCAACAAATCATAGAAAGAATAATCAAAAGGCACCATGCTCATATCAACACCGGCCATCACGGCAATTTTAACGGCTTCTTTGGGTGATGAGGCTAATTTATCACGCACATAAAGGCGTTTAATATCTTCCCAATCTGATACGGCAAAACCTTTAAAGCCTAATTCGCCCCGTAATATCGTCGTTAAATAATGATAATTTGCATGCCCAGGAATACCGTCTACTTCGCCAGAGTTAACCATTACAGTCGGGGAACCGGCTTTTATTCCAGCCTCAAAGCTGGGTAAAAAA
>CAIXDX010000063.1 GCA_903918335.1 uncultured Methylococcaceae bacterium
CTCATTAGGACTCACAATTTTTTCATTTATTTTAAATTATGTGTCCGGCTAAGTGTAGCCACATCACTCTGAGATTAAATTCATTTACAAAGAAAGTAACAGTTATTTTTTCTTGCTTTTAACAAACTTATCAATATTTTTTGAGTAGAACATATCCAGAACTAGCTATTATATAAATGAACATTAACATTTAACATGTTAAATGAAATAAGTTTGTAATATATTACGGAAATATTAATATTGAAATAATTATATGGAAATGCTATTTTGCGTCAAATTTTTATTTCAATATAAATTAATCATTAAATGTCTAATTTACCTACGAAATTACTTTGTATTTTTGTGTTTTTATTATTATTTTCTGGATGTTCATCATCTTCGAAAAAAAATATTGAAACTACCCCGCTAAAAAATACTCAGGCAGTTAAAATTTACTTTGCAGGTTTTACACTTTCTGGTGATTCTGCTAGTAGTCAAGCAAATTTCCCCTATAGTTTTTCTTTAACTCAAGAGAAAAATAGCCGTGGCTTATCAATTATTGATCAAGCCGCTCAGGATGCCATTAAGACAGTTCATAGTCCTTATTTAGAAATAGTCACTAATTTATCTGATTATAAGAATGATAATGTTGTGGCTACTGCGGTAGTTTTAGATTCTGAGGATGTTTCACAAGAATCAATTAATGGTGTTGTTAAAGTCGTAGTTACTTTGCGAGGTCAAATTGTAGCGTTCAATTTTAAGGAAATGAAAGTGATTGGTTCTTATCCGTTATCAGCTGAATTGATAGATGCACCAAAGAAAAAGTTAAATGATCAAGAATTAGCTAGTCTTGTTAGGGAGTTGCATTTGACAGCTAATAAAAGTTTTATTAAAGAGATTGTTGGTCGATTTAATCAGATTATTATTAATACGGGTGATACAAGAAAGATTCAAATTAAGTCAGTTACTTCAACAGATGAATACATTAAATTAATAAAGAAAGAAAGCCAATCAATTACGGATATAAATACGTTAATTGCTAGGAATTTTGAGAAGTATTTATCAAAGAATCAAAACGTAGCAATGTTACCTTTTAAGAAAGATCAATCAGTTGGCGGAAGGTTACCTATCGCTTTTTCAAATGGCGATGTATTTAGTCTAGAGATACCTTCACCAGACTTCGTAATTTCATTGTCTTTAAAGAAATTGATTAAAGCTAAATTGGGCGCTAATGAAGTTGAGGATGCATATACCTATGTCAGTATTGTAAATATCAAAGCGGAACAGTCTGAAATGGGTTCAACCTCCATTGATGTTGATGTTCGTTATGCCTTGCCGGTTACAGTTTCGAAGTCGATTAAAAATATCGATGATAGATCGCATTTTGTTGAATCAATCATTCAATTATTTAATACATTTACTCAACAAATTACTAAGCCTGAATCTGAATGGCTAGATACTTGGGTTGAAAGTAGTAGAAAAGATATCGAAGAACAATTTGTAAAATTCCTTGAAGTGATTAATAAATGTAAATAAAAGGCTCCCTTGATGAAAATTAAAATAAAGTTAATTGCGTGTTTAATTTTTTCTTTTACCGTAAGTGGAATTGCTGTTGCTAAAGATATTAGAGCAAAAGGTGATGCGGTTTTTGAATCAGGTTTATTTAGTAGTGAGCCTGATACACAAGTAAAACAACAGGCTGTTAGTAATGCGGTTGTCAATGCCTGGAAGCGTTATACATCAGAATTTACAACAGCAAAATTGAATGCCTACAAACAGACACAAAGCTATTTTGAAACGCATTTGGATGAGTTTGTTGTAGATAAGCAAGTAATAGAGCAGTCCAACGATAGCAATACTAATACCTATTCTGTTGTTGTTTCTGTGAGCTTTAATGATGTGGCGATTGATTCAAAGTTGAATGAAGGTAATAACAAAAGTGGCTATGTGGGTGTGCCAGGTGGCAAATCATTGTTCGGTTTTTTATTTTTAGCTAGGGAACAGGCGAGTGTTAAATCTTTTGATGATCGAGTTACAAAAAAAGCTTCATTAAAAGAAGAAGAAGATAAAAGCGAAGATACAAAATTAAATAACAATGGTGGAAGAGTCAAAACTTCAGACGAGATAACACTTACCGCTGTAACGGGTGGAAATACATTACGACAAGCCGATCAAATTGAACATCGTGTTTACTCAAGTACTGATGTTGATACTGCAGTATCTAACGTATTGTCTTCTAATAATTTCGAAGTCACTTCGTTTTCAGATATTACGGCACAATGCCATGGCCCAAGTATGGACCAAATTAAGAAAGAGTTTTCTACTTCTGACGAACTTAGTTCTGAATTGCGCCTTGCAGCCGTTAGAGCAGCAAAAGCTTGTGACGCAAGTATTAGATTTTTAGCTGTGGGTACTATAGATGTACGTATGGCTGATACTGATCCTGCTACAGGAAATAAACGAACATCAGTAAGCTTTAGAGGTCAGGTCTGGGATATAACCAGTGGGCTTTCTAGAGTTGTTGCGTCCGATGGGCCTGTTCAAAAATTTGGATTAGGTCCTGATGCTACCTCAGCAACGACTGATGCCTTAATAAAGGCAGCAACTGAGGGAGCTAGTGAACTAGTAAATCAATTAAATTCTAGAAAATTACGTTAAACGATAAGGAAAAAAAATGAAAAAAATAGCGGTAATAACTGTTGCTTTGGCATTGACTGCCTGTGGTTCAAATCCGATTGGTGGTGCTAGCGCCTTATCGGGTGTTGCTAGTGCTGCTGGAGTCCCTGGGGTGCCAGGTGCTGGTGCGTCTAAAAGTGTTAATGCTGGACCATTGGTTTCTCAACTGAATGATGTACTTTTTAATTTGAGATCTTCACAAGCACATATATTTAATGCATATGGTTTGAAAAAAGAAGCTGCACAAGCTGAAGCAGATGCGGGTGAATATAAAAAAGGTAATTCTATCGATGCAGAAGTTTTAAATAGAACAAGTAAAGCAAGTGATGAAGCTACAGCGTTAATAGAGAAAGGTTCTAAGTTAACAGCTGTTGGAAAAAAAGAGATTGCAGCGGCATTGCCATTATATGGTACAGCTCTAACTCGTTCGGCTGGTTTGGCTACAGAGTTGGCGGGTGCGGCACAAACAATTTCGACAAATCCAATGTCAGTAGTCGGTGGCCCTTTTTCAGCAGTCGATTTAATTACTATTTTTACAAAGTCACCTGATTTGTTACAAAAAATTGTAACTCAAGGACATACTTTTTTAACTTATGCTGATAAAAATAAAATTGACCATGCGAATATTCCTGGTTTTGAAGATGCAAAAAATATAAAGTAAAACCTATATTGTCATAGCCTGCTGTAGCGATATAGCAGGCACATTTAAAAAGGATTTATATGAAATTATATATAAAATTCGGTTTTATTTTATTGCAGTTGATTATGTTAATAATCAACTCGCCGATTATTAATGCCGCTGGCGAATCGCCTCAAATCCCCCCATCACCCGCAACTGCCATCTTTGTAATCAATAATGCGGGTAGTCAGTATGATCAATTTATACCTACGATTAAAGATAACTTAACTTCTTCGTTGACTCAGAAAGGATTCTCGATAGTAAGAACGGAGAATGCAATTTTACCTGCAGGCTTGCCGGATAGTAACGAAAATAAAATTACGAATGTTGAGGCTGAGGCTTCACTTAATAGATTGGCAGAAGCACTAAATGCACGTTTGTTAATTGTTTCTACCATTAATTCTGTTACCCATGATGAAAATACATTTGATGGTAGAGGTACAAGTTATAACGTAGTAAAAACTACAGCTATAGATAATGTACGAATTAATATACAAGTTTATGATATAGGTACTACAAAATCAGTATATGGAGATTCTGTAAGTACATCACTTAGAACGCCTGTTTATGGTTCATCAGAATCAAATACGATTTTAATTAATCTGTTCCATGAGGCAACGGTAAAGATAGCAGATAACGTCTCAAGTAAGGTTGATTCGATTAATGCAAATGCATCAAAATCTTCTGACAAAGTTTCATTTACTGTAGCTGCAAATATCCCATCTGTTGATGTTTTTATTGATGGTATGGTTGTTGGTTCTGCCGGTAATGAAACAGAATTACAAACGACGCCTGGAATACATCAATTAAAATTAGGGAAGGATTTTATTAAATCATGGGAGAAAACTGTAAACATTACTGATAATGCAAAATACAGTGTGACGCTCGAATTGAGTAAAGAAGGATTGGATCGTTACCAAAGTATTCAAAAATTTAATCTAGCAATGAAAGCAGGGGAGGCTTTAATAGACATAGCTAAAGAACAGTCTAAAGCTCATGCAAAATAAATATCTTGAACTGCAAGAGGTGAGATTAAAAAATATAGTTTTATTAGCTATTATGAGTTTGAATATTATTTAAAAAGTAATGCATGGAGAATAGTAAATGATAATAAGAGTTCTAATATTAGTTTTAATGCCGGTAATTGCTTTAGCCGATGATTTGGCAAAAGGAGAAAAAGAAACGATTTTTATTGGTGATTTAAAAGTTTTACCTTCAGTTATCGAGTTGTCTAAAAAGCAAAATCATGATCTGGATCTACAGCGTGTAATTGAATCTTTAGACACACAATTTATTACAAGTCTTAATGCTACACGTGTATTTCAATTAGTTGATCGTAAAAGACAGAGTGATCTAGATCAAGAGCAACGATTTGCAGCAGTGGCAGTTGATCCTAATGATAAAAATATTGCACAAGGTGCAAAAATGGCGGGTGCCAAGTTTGCTTTCTTACCGCAAATTGATGGGTTTGAAGATAGAACTACAGCAGCAACATCTAGCACGAAAAAATTTACATTCATTGATAAATCAGTAACTACGACTAAGGCAGCGGTAAGATCAATTTACTTATCTGCAGTGGTGCAAATTATAGACACCACATCAGGTAAATTATTACCGGATTCACCTAGTGTACAGGTTGATAATTCAATGTTACCAGGTGATGTAACCGGTGATCGGATGTATGTTGAATTGGCTAAATTGGCAGCAACAAAGCTTGCACAAAATACTGTTGGATTAATGCGACCACCGAAGGTTCTCGATGTAACTGGCACGCAAATAATGATTAATCGAGGAATTGTTTCTGGTTTTCCTGTGGATACACCGATAGAAATTTATGCCATAAAAGAAGTTAAGGATGCTGATACTGGTGAAACATTTCGTAGTGAGTTCCCAGTTGGAAAGGCGAAAATTGTGAGAGGTGATGAGAAACAATCATTCGCAACTATTGAGGGTGAAAATTTAGGTATTGCGCCAGGGTGTGTTGCAAGACCTTTAAAGGTTAAATCTGAGAAAAAAGCGGCCCAGCCTAAAGCAACAAAAAGTAAGAAGAAAGCGACTAATGCAGAAGATAAACCTGCAGAGGTAAAAAAGGATAAAGATTGGTAGTGATCTTAAAGTGTCGTCTAACGCGAGTTAAATAGTTGGATAAACATGCCCTATTCAAGAAGTTAAGGGTTTTTTAAATTAGTTAAAGGAGGAATGTTGTGGCTAAAGAAAATCTAGTAGAAAGAATTAATTATTCTGGGGGACTTTTGGGGCTTTTCTTTGGAAGCTCTAAAGGAAAATTACAGAATAGAGTTACTCAGCTAAATAAAGAAGGATGGAATTTACACCTTATTCATAATGATGGTGGTAATTTATTAATAGTTATCTTTAGGATTATCTTGTTATGTTTAACCCTATTTATGTGGACAATAGGAAGTAGTGAATTGCTTGTATTTGAAAGAGAAAAGCAATAAAAAAGCTTCAATATTCTTATTAGCTTTAAGAAAATCTAACGGTCAGTTTTAAGTTGGATTTATAACTTATGGTTTTTGAGAAAGTAAGTTTGTGAGACGTTTCATTATTTTTTGAGTCCTTAATTTATCAATGTCGTGTAAAACCAAGTAATTAAGTTTTTGTATATGAATATTAAAATAAGTTATGTTTATATCGGATTATTTTTTATGTATTCTGTTAACGTATTTGCAGATACAAAAGTAAGCCTGAATAATGGTCAGTTAATTAGTGATGAAGAAATTACAGTTGAGCATATTGATTGCGAAGGGGTTAATGTGCAGTTTGCTAGAGGTATAAGGTCTGCTCCTGAAGGATATGAGCCAGTTATTAGTGTCGGTGGGCATGACACACTAATACAACTGCCTAAAAGTTGCTACACAAATATGATCTGTAAATACTACAAAGGTAAGCCTGCTGTTGTAATTGTTGATGCGCCAGCTTGCGGCGGTAACGCAATTGGGGAGCAATATATAGTTATTGATTTAATTAGTTTGCATGAAGATGTACTACAGTACTTCGATGCAAAAAAGCTTAATCTCACAGATTAGTAATTATGAATTTGTTCGTTTTTCGTTGCTATTCATTAGTTTGAAAACAAGGTGTTTTTTCTAATATAAGGAATGTCGGTGTTTAATTTTGTAGATGTATGCTCAAATTACTTATTTAAAGGTAATAGATATGAAAGTGTTTATTTTAGTCTTTGGTTTATGGGCAACGAGTATTCAAGCTGAAACGCTAAGTGACGAATTACGCGGCATCAACGCTTTAACTCAACTATTACCCTTGACATATCAATTTGAAGCGGAATACGCTTCAAAAAATTATGCTAAATCTTGTCAAATTGGGAGAAAAATGATCGCGATAATGGAAGCTCTGGGTCAAGATTATTCAAAGGACGTTACTTGGCAAGAAACTAAAGTAAGAGTAATTGGTATTTGTAACAGAGCTAAAAAAACAGCTGCTAAGAATTTTTTAAATTGTACGAAATTTAAAGTAATTAAATTCACCTGTGCTGGTGTATCAAACTTTGATGACTGTATGACGATTCGATTTGGTGAAGACTATTCCAGATATGAGTCTATTTGTATTTAGTTTTAACAACGGATTAAAGCATGAAAAAAATAAAGGCACTATCATTCATCGTATTATTTTTTATAAGTAATTCAACTTTTTCAGCATCAAAAGAGAAATGGGTTTGGGAACCTTTTGTATCTAATGAAACAGGAACTTATTATTTTCATAAGGAACACTCTCCTAAAACAGAAGACGGGCTTTTTTTAAGTGGCGTAACAGTTATCTATCGTCAACCACAGTCTTTAATGAATAAAAATAGCACTCTGGTGTCTTACCAATCAAAATACCAGACTGTTA
>CAIXDX010000064.1 GCA_903918335.1 uncultured Methylococcaceae bacterium
ATGATTCTCTTTTCAAAGTGAGATTAACACCTAAAAGCACAATAACAATCCGTCACTAAACCAAGCATAAAGATACCAGATTATTAAATTAAATAAAGGTGTGTTGTTATTTTTAAAATAATGTTCTTAAACAGAGTGATTTAGAGGCGGATATTGGATTAGATTTATCGTTGTTTGTGCATTCGGGAAATCTAATTCTAGTCTGTAAGCTACTATTAGAGTTATCATAATCACCGCAATAAAGGCCGAGTTGCTAAAAATAATCTAGCTTGACTACAAGCCATAAAAATAAACGGCCGATAAAAATAATGAGGAAAACCAATGAATCTTGAGAATAAGTTTACTGCTTTGCAGTTGGCTATTATTAATAATCAAGCGGCTCTTTATACGTGTGCATGTCCCGTGCATATTAGTATGCAAATTACCAATTTACGTAAGTTGTTTGATTATCAAAAGACTTGCATGGAAATGCCGGTTGAAAATGAAGTGCAAACCCGAGTGCATCAACGTATTGCAGAAGTCACAAAACAAGCCCATGAATTGATGGAGCAGTGTTTGGACGAAGTATTGGATTTAGAGGGTTGGGACAGAACAAAAATGGAAATGCCGGAGGGCATTCGCAAACGTATTGAGCCCAAAAACGCTTAATAGGCGTTTTTTTATGGGTGTTACAAGTGCTGACTCGTAGCCAGCACCTTGTTTTAGTCTATATAATTTATAGAGTGATTCTATTTTTTTAATGCATTTGCAAAGGCGTTAGCCATGCTGTTTTGAAGCACGGGTTGTGGCTTGGCTTTGTTAGGCGCTTTTGCACTTTTGCGATCCGGTTTGTTTTCCACAAAGTCTTCATCTGTGGTGGTTTTCATTGATAAAGAAATCCGCTTGCGATCGGCGTCCACTTCTAATACTTTTACTTTAACCATATCCCCTGTTTTTACGGCATCTCTAGGATCTTTTATAAAGGTATCCGATAGATGTGAGATATGAATTAAGCCATCTTGATGTACGCCAATATCTACAAAAGCGCCAAAGTTGGCTACATTGGTCACAACGCCATCGAGTCTCATACCCGGTTTAAGATCAGATATCTTTTCGATACCGGCTTTAAATTCGACACTTTTAAATTCAGGTCGTGGATCACGGCCGGGTTTTTCTAATTCTTGTAAAATATCCGTTACGGTCGGTAAACCAAAGTCTGCATTGGTATAGTTGGCAGGGTTTAATGAGCGTAAGAATTGGCTTTGGCCAATGAGGTCTCGAATAGATTTACCGGTGTTATCAATAATAGCTTTTACGACAGGGTAGGCTTCTGGATGCACAGCGGAAGCATCTAAAGGATTATCGCCATTCATGACTCTTAAGAAGCCGGCGGCTTGTTCATAAGCTTTATCTCCTAGTCGAGGTACTTTTTTAAGTTGCGCGCGATTTAAGAAGGGACCGTTGTTATTTCTAAAGGTGACAATATTTTCACTAACGCTAGCAGACAAACCTGATACTTGTTTCAGTAACGAGACTGAGGCAGTATTAACATCTACACCGACCGCGTTTACGCAATCCTCAACGACGATGTCCAAGCTTTTTGCTAATTGAAATTGATTTACATCATGTTGATACTGGCCCACCCCTATGGATTTAGGATCAATTTTAACCAATTCTGCTAAAGGATCTTGTAAGCGACGGGCTATAGAAACGGCACCACGTAAAGAGACATCGAGTTCTGGGAATTCTTTAGCGGCCAGTTCAGAAGCGGAATAAACCGAAGCGCCTGCTTCTGAAACGGTGATTTTAGTGAATTTAAGTTCGGGATGGCGTTTAATGACATCGGCTACTAATTGGTCTGTTTCTCTAGAGGCGGTGCCATTTCCAATACTGACGAGCGATACTTGATGTTGCGCGATCAATTTAGCTAATGTCGCAATGGATTCATCCCATTGTTTCCGTGGGGGATGAGGGTAAATGGTGTCGGTGCCTAAGACTTTGCCGGTGGCGTCAATAATGGCGACTTTAACACCGGTACGAATACCTGGGTCTAAGCCCATGGTAGCTTTTGATCCTGCGGGTGCCGCTAATAACAAGTCTTTTAAATTATTGGCAAATACTTTAATCGCTTCAGTTTCCGCCGCTTCTCTTAAACGCATTTTTAAGTCTAAGTCGATACGGGTAAACAGTTTAATTTTCCAAGCAAACCTTGCCGTTTCGGCCAGCCAAGCATCTGCAGGTTTAGTGGTATCGGTGATATTAAGGTACTGAGAAACAAATTGTGTGCATAATAAATGGGCGTCTTTTTCTTCGGTTCCTGGTTTAAGATTAATGGTTAATAAATCTTCATTACGACCACGGAATAGCGCTAAAGCTCGGTGTGATGGGATTTTATTGATAGCTTCTTGATAATCGAAGTAGTCTTTAAATTTTTCGGCGACTTGTTCCTTATCTGCCATGACTGTCGCATGAATAATACCGTCTTTCCATACCCGTTCACGGAGCTCAGCTAAGAGTTCAGCGCTCTCAGAAATACGTTCCATGATGATTTGTCTGGCGCCTTCTAAGGCGGCGGCCACATCAGGGACTTCTTTATCGGTGTTAATGTAAGCAACGGCAATTTCTGTTGGATTGACGCTACGATCATCTAAGATCGCATCGGCTAATGGCTCTAAGCCCGCTTCTTTGGCGATTTGGGCTTTGGTACGACGTTTAGGTTTATAAGGTAAATATAAATCTTCTAGCAGGGTTTTGGTGTCTGCGTCTTTAATCGCTTTTTCTAATTCTGGGGTGAGTTTACCTTGTGAGTTAATACTTTCTAGAATTGTTTCTCGTCTGGCATTGAGTTCGCGTAAATAGACTAAACGTTCTTCTAGTAGTCTTAACTGCGTGTCATCTAGTCCGCCAGTGACTTCTTTTCGGTAGCGAGCAATAAAGGGGACGGTAGCACCTTCGTCTAATAAAGCGACAGCCGATTTTACTTGTTGGCTATTAACGGAGAGTTCTTCGGCTATGCGTTGGATAACATCCATGAGTTTTATTCGTCTAGGGTTAAAAGGGCGTATTGTAGCAGAGGGTTTAATAAAGCAAATAAGCTAAACGCTCTTGTTGCCAAGCCTGCTC
Source organism: uncultured Methylococcaceae bacterium (assembly GCA_903918335.1). GTDB lineage: Bacteria > Pseudomonadota > Gammaproteobacteria > Methylococcales > Methylomonadaceae > Methylobacter_C. Next base: position 3,103 of record CAIXDX010000064.1, read on the forward strand.
ATCTTGTATGGTTAGAGTTTCTAAATCAGTTGGAGTTGCCTGCGGATTATCTACCCACTCGCGTAATAGCGGTGAGCCATTAATCACATCAATGGCTAGGTGATCTAGTTCGTATTCATAAGGAAAGTCGCGCCAGAGTGGATAATCAGGCTGTAATCGGCGTATGGCTTTAAAAGCCAAGGCTTGTAAACGCCAAGGCTTAAATTGCTGATGATCATAAGCTGAATCTTCAACATGAATTTGCACGCCAGAACAAAGCTGTCCGGCATATTTATGAAAGGTGGGTTCAAACCAACATTCTCTTAAGCGACAGCCTGTTAACCATTGTGGCGCTAATTTCTGCATGGTTTTAATGATGGCTTTGGCATCAATATCCGGCGCACCAAATAACTCAAGAGGGCGTGTGGTGCCGCGACCTTCTGACAGCGTGGTGCCTTCTAACATGACAGTGCCCGCATAACAGCGTGTCATCCATAGATTGGGGGCGTTAGGGCTGGGGTTAATCCAAGTGCGGTCTTGTAATGGCCAGCCATAGCCGGGTCCAGTTTCAGGTTGCCAATCTTGCATCGTGATGACTTGGCAATCGACATTTAATTTTAACGTATCAATAAACCAGTGGGCTAATTCACCTAGGGTTAAGCCATGTCGCATGGGCAATGCGCCAGCGCCGACAAAGCTTTCCCAGCCGGACCGTAAGATTAAGCCCTCAATGGGTCTACCCGCAGGGTTGGGTCTATCTAATATCCATACACTTTTTTTGTGTATAGCCGCCGCTTCTAAAACATAACGCAGCGTGGTGATAAAGGTATATATACGACAGCCCAAGTCTTGTAGATCTACTAATAAGGTGTCAAAGGTATCCATCATGGCATTAGTAGGTTTACGTACTTCGCCATATAAACTAAAGATCGGAATACCTAATATGGGATCAATAAAGTCCGGAGACTCCACCATATTGTCTTGTTTGTCACCCCGGAGTCCATGTTGAGGCCCAAACGCAGCGGTTATATTTAGATCGGGTAGGTTAGCGAGAGCGTCTAAACTGTGCGTTAAATCTTGGGTAACCGAA
>CAIXDX010000065.1 GCA_903918335.1 uncultured Methylococcaceae bacterium
GCCTTAGAAAACGGTATTTTGTTCGAAGACGATGGTTTTCTCATTATTAATAAGCCAGCCGGCTTTGCCGTTCATGGTGGCAGTGGAGTGAGTTCTGGCATTATTGAGGGACTAAGACTCATAAGACCCGAGGCACGCTTCCTAGAACTCGTACACCGCTTGGATAAAGATACCTCGGGATGCTTGTTAATCGCAAAAAAACGCAGTGCACTAAGATTATTACAAGCTCTATTTCGTAACAATCAGATCCAAAAGACTTATCAAGCTTTGTTAACGGGACAATGGGCTAGAAAAAAACTCATTGTTAACGCGCCTTTATTAAAGAACATCAGTAAAGGTGGCGAACGCGTTGTCGTGATTAGCCAAGCAGGAAAAGCCGCGGAGACTTTATTTAAACGCTTAGAATTATTTTCCAATGCCACCTTAGTTGAGGCATCACCTAAAACAGGCCGCACCCATCAAATTCGTGTGCACGCCGCTAGCTTAGGACACCCTATTGTCGGTGATGAACGTTACGGCGTAGATGAGCTCAATAAGGCGTTTAGAAACAAAGGTTATAAACGTATGTTTTTACATGCAGAAACTTTGCAATTTATCCATCCCGTCACTGAATTGCCCATGCAGATAACCGCCCCGCTTCCCCCTGAATTAACACGTTTATTAAAAAATGAAGCAACGCTTTGATTTAATTATTTTTGACTGGGATGGTACGCTCATGGATTCAATTGATTGGATCAGTCGATGCCTACAAAATGCAGGTAAAGACTATCACTGCACTATTCCAGATAACCAAGCTACAAAAAATGTCATCGGTTTAAGTACAAGTAAAGCGATAGAACAACTCTATCCTGAAGCTAATTTAGATTTACAAGCCCAATTAGTAGACCGTTACAGAACCCATTATTTATCTAGACAACTTAACCCTAATGATCTATTTCCAGGGGTTAAAGACATGCTTAAACAACTAAAAGCAAACGGTTATCAACTTGCCGTCGCTACGGGTAAGACCAGAGCAGGATTAGAATCAGCGCTTAAAGCTACCGAAACAGAAGACCTATTTTGCATTACGCGTTGTGCAGATGAAACCACATCTAAACCTGATCCAAAAATGCTATACGATATTATTGAACATACCCAAATCAGCAAAGATCGCTCTTTAATGGTTGGAGATTCTGTTTTTGACTTACAAATGGCGCAAAATGCCCAAATCTCTGCCATTGCCGTTACTTGTGGAGCACAAGCCGCGGAATTATTACAGCCTTTTAAGCCCTTATTGTGCTTAGAACAACCCACCGAATTATTAAACTTTATTTAAGGTTAAAGCATTATGGATCAAAATCAAGATACTAAATGGGAGCATAACGTAATAGAAAAAATCGCGTTAGCGTCTATCAAGGAACAATCCCGAGCTAGAAAATGGGGTATTTTCTTTAAATCTTTATTCTTTATTTATGTATTTTCACTATTAGGCATGAGCGCCTACCCTAAAATTAAAAATATTTTAGGTGGAAATAGTAAATATCATACCGCCGTTATTGATGTTTCTGGTGCTATTGCTGAAGACAAAGAAGCTAATGCTGCCGATATTATTGAGAGTTTAAGAGACGCAGTTAAAGATGATCAAACAAAAGGTATCATTCTGCATTCAAATTCACCGGGCGGTAGCCCTGTTCAATCCAATTATGTTTATGAAGAAATCCGAAACATAAAAAAAGCTCACCCCGATTTACCTATTTACGCGGTGGTCAGTGATATTTGTGCCTCAGGTTGTTATTACATTGCCGCAGCCACTGACAAGATATTTGTTAATCCATCTAGCCTTATTGGCTCGATTGGGGTCATTATGGATGGCTTTGGCTTTGTCGAAACAATGAAAAAAATAGGCGTAGAACGTCGCCTCTTAACTGCGGGTGCTCATAAAGCCATGCTAGACCCTTTCTCACCGCCCAAAGCTGATGAAACTCAATTTATGCAAGCGCTTATCAACCAAGTCCATCAACAGTTTATTACCGCTATTAAAAATGGCCGTGGTGATAGACTTAAAGAAAGCCCAGACATGTTCTCTGGCTTAGTCTGGACCGGAGAAGAAGGCATTAAGCTCGGTGTAGCAGATGCCTATGGTAACGATGATTATGTTGCTAAAGAGATCATTGGAGCAGAAACACTGCTTAAGTTCTCCCAACAAAAAAGCCTTTTGGATAGAATGAGTGGCAAATTAGGTGCCTCTTTTGGTCAGGCCCTAGGTAGTTTAATATTAACGCCCAGCATTCGTTAAACTCAGGCCCAATAAAACCAATAAAAGGGAAAACTCATGAGCAATACCACACCTTACGACGCCATGTTCTCAACCGTCATTGGTAAAGAATATGAAATGCTCCAACTCATCTGCCCTATTGCACCGATTATGAGTCATTTAGTCGGCACTACGGTGGGGGCAATCCCAGACAGAATGGCCCCCTTACAAGTTGTCGAGTTAGGCGGTGGAACGGGTATTACGACCTTAGCCTTATTATCAGGCAAAAGTAATCTACACATTCTCAGTGTTGATAATGAACCCACCATGCAAAATCAAGCGAAACAACACTTAAAAAAATGGGTTGATGCCGGTCAACTTAGTTTTAGTAGCGATGATGCTCTCAGTGCATTACAGACCTTAGCGGACGAAAGTATTGATGTAGTTGCTTCTGCGTACACATTACATAACTTTCTCAATAGCTATAGAGAACAGGTGCTTAAAGAAATTTTTCGAGTACTTAAGCCAAATGGCCAATTTATAAACGGTGACCGTTATGCCTTAAATGACATTAGACAACACACCCGTTTAACTCAAGAAGAAGTCGCTCAATACTTTAAAGTACTGACGGAGATAAATCGAAATGACTTATTAGAACAATGGATTGTGCATTTATTTAACGATGAATCCGAAGATCATGTGATGCGGGAAAGTGTCGCTCTAAATCAAATGCAAGAGGCTGGTTTTGTACGTATTAAAATCAGTGATCGTAGAGGTGTTAATGCTTTAGTAACCGCCATTAAACCCTAAACGCTTTAAAAGGCTCAGCGTGTTTAACAAAACACGCTGAGCCCTATGCAATATTCAAGAAATATTAGATATTAATCTCTAATAACATTTTTCGAGGACGGCCAGAACGTGGCTTGTCCAATAAACCACAAATTCCTTTTTTATCCCAGACACGTAACCAAGTCGCTGTTGTCTGTCTGCAAGCGCCAAAGATTTCCGCTAATTCTTGCACTCTGAAACCAATATCACTTAATAAAATTGCATGAGCTCTCATTCTAGGTAAATTACTAGGATGATTTTTCTTCATATTTTCAAGCGTTAATCTTTCCTCTTCTGTTAATTTCTTTACTCTTAACAACACCCTCACCTTTAATTTAACTTTAAATTAACTTTAATATATGACAAAAACTACACAATTATCTTTTAATCTTAATTTTTTAAGCACCAATTACTAATGATAACAAATTTACTCGACAAATAAAATACCCTACAATTAGAGTGTTAATATACTTATAATAATTTTGATTTTATTTTTGCGCATCGTGTACATTGATAAACCGTCATTAATTTACCTTGCTTAACATCAAACTGTTGTTCTTTAATAATCTTCCATTTATGAAACCCGCTTTGACACAATGCCTTACCTTTATGACGATCAGCGACAGACGGTCGCTTAAATTGAATTACATCACCCATCATCTTATCCTAAATAAAAACCAAATCAACCGAATAATTGCTTACCATTTTTTATTCTAATTATACTCATAGTGACAAATGATGACTGGCTAGGCATTTAATTGAAGTACTCCATAAGCATCAAACACATTTTTCTACAATTGATTAGCCATCCTCTTTCAATTACAAATTGTAAATAATATACTGTGCCACAATAAAGTCGCAAATTTATTGACTTATTAGATGTATCAATATACTATTTGAGTTCACTTTTCATCATCTATTACATTGTAATAAATGTTGATAAGTGAATATGAGGGGGAGAACAGCGATCAGTCCTACTGAATAATAACAAAAATAATCGCGCTAAATTGAAACTGCATTGCAAATGTGCAGTCGATGTGTGACCTACGAAGCACAACGAAGCCTACTATACGTGGGCTTTTTTATGCTCTAAAACTTCTGAAGCGTTTTTAAACGCTCCAGAAGCCAAGTACCTAGAGCCTTATTAAAGTATCAATAACAATAAAATAAAACCTAAAACTGCATAAACCATTCTAGGTAATTTATTCTCATAACCTTTTATTACCCAAGAATCTGTTACTTTTAACCAATTAACTACGCACTCTAATGTTTGAGCGCCTTTACTCTCTTCCGACATACTAACTCCTCATTATTTGTTATTTTATTTTTATTAGAATTCATTGAATATCAATGAAATATTGGCGCAAGACATGATTAATAATTCTTGACCAATATCCGCAGTTTAATGATATTTTGCCTAAGTACAAGAATTATTAAATTAGTCAATAATATAAAGTAAGAACACTGGATTAGAACAATCAAGATACCCAAATCTAATTGATGAAAGCTTATATTCACCCATCAAATATTCTGGACTAAATACCCATGAACCCAGCTCAATTAAAATGTATTCTTGTTTTTAGCCTTTTTGCTATCATCGGGTTTGGCCCCATTTCCCCTGGTTGCTTAATTGGTATGTATATTGTCGTCAAACGTCCTAGATGGTTTATAGATCTTACTGATAACTTATATATTGATAAGCATCATTCTGATGTAACTACAAAAGATCAAACTAAAAAAACGCGCAAAAAATATTTTTTATGCCTATTCACTTTGTTTATTATCGATATCGCCCCTATTCCAGTAACCCCTATCATTGCTTTTATTATTATCTTGAGTAGGCCTCATTGGTTTTACCGTACTATAAAAGCGGTTTACAGCTATTGATGTCTACGTTATGGTATCAATGCAAATATCTTATAGTCGTCGGGTAAACCACTGAATTTGATTCTTTCTGTATTCAGGTTATATTGAGATACTTAAAACATTAAGAGCTTTTATAAAAAAAGCCATGATCGTAATTGAGGAACTACTATGCAAGCATTGAACAGCCCATTTAAAAAAACACTGACCATCCTATGTTTTGGAATATTATTCCCAACCAACCAATTGATGGCGGCAACAGACCTTACTGCGCAAGAAAATTTTGCTAAAGCACGTGTAAAAAGCTTAGAAAAAAACATGGATCACTCAAAGCACTTTGAGGCTATTGATAAAAGTTTAGATTTTCATGGGGTTTTTTATGGATATTTACCATGCAATGACTGTAATGGCATTAAATCGACACTGTCACTAAAACAAAAGAACAATTACTTGCTCGTAACGCAACCTGCGAAAGAATCATCAAGAGAAACTTATGAAAAAGGCAAATATGAGTGGAATGAAGACACTCATACTGTGATTTTAACCGCTAAAAACACTAGCAATAAACGCCAGTATCAAATTAAAGACGAAGGAACGCTTATCTTATTAAACAGTGATGGTTCACCATTGTCTAAAACCAAATCAGATGATTACACATTGCTTCGTAGTGATAGTGCAAAAACCCGCGAAGTACACATCCACTAATTTGTCTCAGTCCATCCATAAAAAAGCTCTGAAATCAGATTGATTTCAGAGCTTTTTTATTACAACTAGCCATTTAGCCTGATTAATAAACGTCTCTAACGTAACGTTTATCTTTTTTAAGTTGGTTGACGTAATCAATGGCTTGCTGATCTGATAATTTGCCATGTTGTGCGATAACATTATGCAACGCTTGGTCAACATCTTTAGCCATGCGATAAGCGTCACCACACACAAAGAAATAACCACCCTGCTCTAACCACTGGAATAACTCTGCACCTTTCTCGATCATTCTATCTTGCACATATATCTTAGCTTCTTGATCTCTTGAGAAAGCTAAATCTAAATGCGTCAACAAACCAGATGCTTGGTAGGCTTCTAACTCGTCTCGATAAATATAATCGGTTGCAGCGTTTCTGTCACCAAAAAACAACCAGTTCTTACCATTGGCTTTACGAAAATCTCTTTCTTGTAAGAAAGCCCTAAACGGCGCAATACCGGTACCAGGCCCTACCATTATCATTGGCAAAGAATTATCATCTGGCACTCTAAAGACTTTATTAGGTGTAAAGAAAGTTCTGACTGGCGTTTCTCCATCCACTAAATCCGCTAAGAATGTTGAACACACACCTTTATGATTACGACCAAAACCATCATATCTAACACTTGCCACCGTTAAATGTACAGTTTCTGGATACTGTTTGCCACTAGATGATATTGAATAAGCTCTATGTTGCAAAGGCTTCAACAAGCTCACAAATTCAGCTGAAGTAAATTCAGCAATTGGATTCTGTAATAATAAATCTAAAGTATCTCGCCCCCACAAATAATCAGATAATCTTTCTTTATCAGTAATAATTCCATTTAACTCTTGATTTCCAGAACGTGTAGCAAGTTCTTCAATAAACTCTTTACTCGGTGTTTTAATTTCAAATTGGTTTTGTAATGCATCACCTAGTTTAATCAAATCACCATTAACAGTGACTTCTTGATCAGGATTACAATTTAAAGCTTTAATGACATCCGCTACTAAAGTAGGACAGTTTGTTGGCACTACGCACAATGCATCACCAGCCTCATAACTTAAGCCCGACCCCACAATAGAAATCTCATAATGACGCGTTTCTTTAGACGATGACGCATCTGTTAATAAACGATTAACTAATAACTTGGCTGGGAATGGGTTTTTACGATGATATTCAGGCTTATTACTTCCGCCGACCTCTGCTTCTGCATTTGAGACTCCCGAGCCACCTGCTATTAATGGGATAACTGAACTAATCCATGCTTGAGCAGGCTCTTCGTAATCTACATCGCAATTAACACGATCGTAAATTCGAGTTGCACCTAATTCAGCTAATTTATTATCCCAATCAATACCGGCTTGACAAAATAAGTCATAACTCGTGTCCCCTAAAGCCAATACTGAATATTTTACCGATCCTAAACTTGGCATACCCTCAGCACAAACACTGTCCCAAAGCATTTGAGCATTATCAGGCATTTCACCTTCGCCATAGGTACTAGTAACGATTAACAAATATTCAAAGCCTGCTAATGCACTAGAGTCAACTTCATCCATGCTTTTTACAGAGGGTGTTAAACCATAAGTTTTTGCAATAGCCCCTGCATCAATCGCGACAGATTCTGCACTTCCAGTCTGACTACCATAAAGAATAGTAATTTTTCGACTATCTGTTGATGAAGATGCACCAGCACTTTGACTCATATGAGCCTGCATTCCAGAGAAAAATCCATTTAACCAAGCGCGTTGGCCTTCATTGTATGGAGCATCAATAGGGAGATTAGATATTTTCATTCAAATTTCTATCAATTAAATATTATTTAGGGCTTAGCATGTTGATGGGCAATCTTTCGCCATCCAGAGCTACATTAATCTTTTATCTATATTAAGACCAGACTTATAGAGTAGTTCTGGTCTTAATAAGTTGTTATAAAAACCAGTTTTTAGGCAATTTCTTCGTTTGCCATATTTTGAACTATCGATAAACCTAACAAACCAGCTAAATATTCTTGTACACAAGGAATATTTTCTAAAGCAAGCTTATTAATATTGTTTTGTTCAATAATCCAAGCAGTAGAGCCAATAGAGTTAATGCTTTGTACTGAGCGATTAATCAACGCCGTTTTATAATCATTAACACGTTTATTGGCCAATAAAGCCGCTAATTGCTCATCGGTATAATTGCTATAAGCTTCACGAGTACTTTTAACCAGCACATCTTGAATCTTACGAGGCCTTTCTAATATTAGCTTACGTGCCGCACGCTCGTGATCAACTTCTGTTCTTTGATCATCTGGTAAATGCTTTAATAACTCTCTAGCGCTTTGTTGTGCCTTATCAAAGACAGCGAAACTATTAATTAATTTAAACATTAAAGATTTATTGGCAGAACCATAACTAGGAACAGCACCCCCAAATAGAGGCTGTCCACTTTGATAAGCTTTTTTAACTTGCTCAATTTGTTGTTGGGCTAAAGCAATCGCCAACTCTTCAATCATTTCTTTACGATCTAAGGATTCCTGCAAGAACTTTAATGTTTGAGTTTTATATAACCATAATGGCAATGCAAACTTGAAATATTGTCGAGTGTTTTGCCAATCATCCAATATTGCTTTTGCTTTACTAGAGTTCGCATATTCTGCATGCTGTTCAAGCATAGAAATAATGAACTGCTCATGCGCTTTTGCAGTCTCAGTTTCTTCAGTCAAACTATGTAATTCTACCGATGATTTATCGTAGAGTTTTTCTAACAAATTATCTGGATCATATTGGTAAGCGTTACCGCCTGACATACCATTACAAAAACCCTTACCAAAGCCACCAATATTTAGTACGGCCCCATTAGTCATATATTCGCAAGCAAAATCACCCACGCCCTCAACTACAGCCATGGCGCCGGAATTTCTCACAGCAAAACGGTCACCTGCTTCGCCGTTTATATAGAACTTACCGCCGGTTGCACCGAATAAAGCAAAATTGCCAATCAATACGTTATTCCCTGGTGTTTTAATACCACCACCTGGGGATTCGACAACTAAAGTACCGCCACAAGCTGATTTACCCACACCATCATTACAAGTTCCTAAATGCTCCATACGCATACCATCATTTAAGAAAGCAGCGTAACTTTGACCAGCAGAGCCATGAGTACGAATCACAACACTATCAGGTGCTAAATAACGACGCCCTTGAGAATGAGTATAGATAATTTTTGAATTTGCAACTTGCTCATCAGTGAGTTCGTAAGCCAACATACGTTCAATATCGATAGCCAATTGACCACCGACCGTTTTATTACAGTTATTAAGCTTATAAGCATCACCCTCAATAACTAACTGACTTAATTCAGTTTTTTTAATAAACGTTTTTACGCTATTAAGAACGCTATCATCAACCTTAAAGCTCGCTTCCAAATAAACTGGTTTTGGAACAATAACCTCATCCACATTAGCTAACATTTTTGTTAAATCAATCCGCCCAATCATTGATGGATGATTAATTAAATGTAACAAATCGGTTTTACCACGAATTTCTTGTAAACTTTGATAACCCAGTACAGACAAAATCTCTCTAACTTCATGAGCCAAGTTCATAAAATACTGCGCTAACACACGTGAATCGCCTTTAAACTCTTCGTGCTCTGTCGTTAAACCCGCTGGACATTTGATATTGCAATTCTTTGCCATTACGCAACGCAACATCATTAATACTGAAGTACCAAACTCAAATGAATCAGCACCTAGAATCGCAGATTTGACCACATCAATACCACTTTGATGTGCGCCACTGACTCGCAAAATAACCTTATCTCTCAAACCATTTAACGCCAATGCCTGATGCACTTCAGCAATACCAATTTCCGGTGAGCGACCACTATTCTTCAAACTCGTTACCGCGGCAGCACCTGTACCACCCGTATTACCGGCCACGTTAATAACATCTGCACCTGCTTTTGCGACACCTACAGCAATAGTACCAATACCTTCAGACGACACTAATTTAACGCCTACTTTTACACGCGCCGCTTTTGCATCATGAATTAACTGGCCTAAATCTTCAATGGAATAAGTATCATGATGAGGAGGTGGACTCACTAACTCAACGCGCGGCGTACCTCCACGTAAAGAAGCGATTTCTACAGAAACTTTTGCGGCTGGTAATTGGCCACCTTCACCTGGTTTAGCACCTTGAGCAATCTTAATCTCAATTTCTTTAATATTTGGATCCGCTAAATATCCCGCCCAAACGCCGAAACGTCCCGAAGCAAATTGCTTAATATTACAAGAACGTAAGGTATTAAAACGACTAGAATGCTCACCACCCTCACCGGAGTTACTTAATGCACCAACAATGTTGATACCTTCAGCAACGGCCTCATGGGCTTCCGCTAACAATGCGCCATGACTCATTGCACCCGAAGCTAAGGTTGCGGTGATTTGATGAGCGGGTTGCACAGCCTTTAAGGGTATGGCTTTACGCGCAGTCTTTAGACTACTTAAATAATTAGCCAACAAACTATCAGTATCTTCTACTTTTAAATTAAGCGCAGCTCCCAAAACTGTTACCGTGAAATCAGTGTCAACAAAACGAGCTTTAAAATGGGCCGCTAACTGCTCTAAACGCTTTGCAGAAGAATCAGCAGTAAATGCAATGGTATAAGCCGATTTAGTCACTTGAGTAACGCTAATACCTCTGACTAAATAATTGATATTTCCTTGTAAGTTTTGCTTACCTAATATTTTATCGAACTCTGCTGTAGTACTAGCATTACTAATATCAGCAGGAAAATCCATAATATCGCGCAAAGTTGCCGGTCTTGACTCTCTTTCTATATATAGATTTTTCGCAAAACTACGGTAGGCAGGGGTAATACCGAAATTATCAATTTGGGCAGGTGTACGTTTTTCGTAACCGGTATCCAAATAAGCAGTATCACTAGCCACAGGAGACTTATCATGCGGAATATACATAATGGCCTCATCGGTCATATTGATATATTCTCTTACGGCAGTATTACCATATGAATGGCCGGCACCCTCTTGACGTTCTTTAAACAATCCCAAGAACGGAATATCTTTTTCTTCACGAATACTTAACGCTTTCTGATGCCACTCAACCACACTCGCAGCAATATCAGCATAACGCACGCCACCCACTGAGGCATTAATATTAGGGAAATACTTGTTTAAACGCGGCTCATCAGTATCTAAATAATTCGATTCAAAAAACTCACCACCGATGTAACTTTCTACCGTACAAAGACCAAATTTACCCATGGTCTTCATTAATGATTTCTCAGTACCTTTTTGGAACTTATATAAAACTTTTTGATGCTCAGCTACTGGGTATTGACTCACAACACGATTATGTACACTTAAGGGGCAAACGGCAGAGGCTCCAAAGCCTAGTAGCGTAGCTATATCGTGTGGACTTGCAATTTGGCCTGTTTCAGCAATTAACGATGAATTGAATCTTAGGCCTTGTTTAACTAAATGCTGATTAGCCGCGGCAACCATTAACAAAGCCGGAATAGGTGCTTTTTCTAGACTAATCTTAATATCACTTAAAATAACAATACCGACATTATTTCTAGCCGCTTTCTCCACTTCAACACAAACAATAATTAAAGCAGCTTCTAAAGCATCTTCGTTCGCTTTAGCATCATTAAAATTGGGTTCATAAACCATATCTAAAGTGACAGTGCTGACACTAGATTGTCTGCGGATTTGCTCTAAATGCGCTCTATTTAAAATAGGCGTCTCAATCACTAATTGCTTGCTGTGCTCATCAGAAAAGTTAGGTTTAGCACCTAGCGCAACTCGCAAGGTCATCCCATCACTTTCTCTAATAGAGTCCAAGGGCGGATTAGTCACCTGCGCAAAGCGCTGACTAAAATAACGAGACATCCCGCCTTCAGCACTAGATAAAGCATTAGGCGCTAAGCCATAGCCCATTGCCGATACTTTTTCCATACCGGTTGCTAAAATAGGGTCTAACAAAAATTTAAAACTTTCTTGATTCAGTGAATAAGCGGTATGTTGTTGATCCACAGAAAGCACATGATCATTGCTTATTTCTGATAAATCAACGGGTACTAGATCCGATAGATCAACACGACGCTTAACTAATAATCCCTGATAATCTAACTCACTGGCTAAACGATCTAAAACTTGTTGATTATTGTAAATCTCACCCGTATTATGATCGAAATAAACCATACCACCCGCTTCAATACGACCACGTTTGATCACATCTTTAGGTGGAAAATCAATTTGACCGGCTTCGGACATAACCGCTAGATATTCATGCGTTTCAACTGAGCGCAGTGGACGTAAACCTAAACGATCTAAACGTGCACCGACTCGAATACCATCGCTAAAAATTAAAGCTGCTGGACCATCATTCTTTTCTTCATAAAGACTGAAATACTCCAGCATAGCTCGCACTTCTGGCGAAAGAGTAGTGTCATTCTCCCAAGCAGGTGGCATCATTGCTAACACTGCAGTAACGATATCCATATCATCTTCATTGATACGGCGCGTTAATGTTTGATCTAAACGACCTGAATCTGATTGACCTTTAGGGAAGATAACATGTTTATTATGTTGTCTTGCTATCGCGCTTTCACTTAAGCGATTTTTCTTATCGGTATTTAACTCACCATTGTGCGCCATATATCTAAATGGCTGAGCCATCATAGTAGCCGGTGCAGTATTAGTAGAGAATCGAGTGTGAAAGAATAAAGTACTGATCTCATGATCAGTATCATATAAATCTTTAAAATAGGGAATGACTTCAAATGAGTTTAAGCGACCTTTATAAACTTGAGTACGAGAACTCATTGATAACGGATAAAAACCGCCTAACTCTTCACGACTGAAACCTTCAACCTCTATATTGAGTAATGCAGCTTGAATATGTTTTTCAAACTCTTTGTGAGTCGCATCTTTTAAACTATCCGGTCTAGCAAATACGCACTGTTTTATAGGTAACTGGGCTTTAATTGAAGCCTCATTAATAACCGTGACATCAACAGGAATAGTACGCCATAAGATAATAGGTAAATTAAACTCTTTAAAATGTCGTTCAATCAATTCATTCGCTGCAGAATCATAATGATCATGATCTTCAGGAAAAAAGAAATTTGCCACGCCAAATTGGCCTAGCTCAAGTGAATCGTTACCTGTAATTTTACGAAAAAAATTGAGAGATAAATCGATATTAACACCAGCACCATCACCAATTCCTTCAGCACTCATACCACCACGATGCGGAATAGTACATAAAGCTTCATGAGATTTTACAAGTAGATCGTGAGTTTGTTTACTTTGTTTGTGGGTTATGAAACCCACACCGCAGCTATCCTGCGATAAATCAGCGTTGTAAAGCATTGCGTTGTTAATACCTGATCGGGAATCTTTAGTCATTATCCAGCCCGTAATCTCGTTTCGTGTTGTGTGCGGAGTTTAAAATTACTTATATCAAAGGTAACCAGAAGGATATAAACTAAATTTGCGCATATAGTGCTTACAAAATACTTTTAAAATTCCTTTAATACGCTTTAATCTTAGCACGGTCGCTTTAGTTTGTCATTTAAGGCCTGCTAAAATCTTCCAATTAAATCCCTATTTTCTGCGTCATAGATACCATTATTATTCAAAATCCAACAAATAATATACCAAACTAGTGTGTTTTTTCCTTTGAGTCATTAAAACCATAAAAGTACATCTAAAAACTTAGCAATAATTTTTGAGACAGAATTAATTCGAGTTATTTTTTTTATACAGCAATAAATATGGTATCTTTTTAAAGATAAACCCTTAAATTTATGGTTAATCAATTATGAAAGAAAATTTTGATGTAGTTATCGTTGGTGGTGGAATGGTAGGTGCCGCTGTTGCCTGCAGCTTAGGAGATAGCTCATTATCGGTTGCTGTTATTGAAAGCGCATTACCCGAAGACTTTGAAACAACCCAACCCCATGATTTAAGAGTTTCTGCACTGAGTATCGCTTCTAAAAACATTCTGGAAACCGTAGGCGCTTGGACGGGCATTGAAAACAGAAGACTGTGTCCCTTTCGCAGAATGCGAGTTTGGGAGACAGCAGGTGATACCGAATTCAACAGTGATGCAATCGAACATCCCGCTCTTGGCTATATTGTAGAAAACCGCATCACCCAACTCGCATTATTAGAAAGACTCAAAACCTTTAACAATATTCAATTGATTAGCCCCGCCAACATAAAAAAAATTAGATACTCCCTCGGCCAAGACAGTGAAGTTGAATTAGAAGATCAACGCATTTTAACTGCAAAAGTGCTAGTAGCGGCAGATGGCGGCCAATCCAAAGTGAGGCAATCTGTCGGCATAGGTGTAACCAGTTGGGATTACAAACAACATGCGTTAGTTATTTATATCTCTACTGCATATGAACAACAAGACATCACTTGGCAACGCTTTGTGCCCAGTGGCCCACAGGCATTTCTACCCTTATCAGGAAAATTTGGCTCAATCGTTTGGTATAACACACCTGATGAAGTAACCCGTTTAAAAAGCCTACCCTATGAAACATTAAAAACAGAACTAATAACGGCCTTCCCAGATTGTTTAGGTCAAGTAGAAGAAGTCTTGGGTGTTGCTAGCTTTCCATTAAAAAGACAACATGCACAAAGCTATGCCAAACCGGGTGTTGTTTTAGTAGGTGATGCCGCTCATATGATTAATCCTCTTGCAGGACAAGGCGTTAACATTGGCTTACTAGATGCAGCTGCTTTAGGCGAAGTATTAATAGAGGCGTCAAAAAAAGGCGAAAATATTAGCGACATTTCGGTTTTAAAACGTTATGAAAAATTAAGACGAAATGAAAATTTAAAAATGATGACCGTCATGGATGTCTTTTATCAAGTATTTAGCAACGACGTGTTGCCATTAAAATTTATCAGAAACCTAGGACTAGGATTAGCTGAACGGGTATTACCTGCTAAAAACAAAGTAATGCGAGCAGCAATGGGATTAGAAGGAAACTTACCTAAACTGGCTCGTGGTGAAAAGATTATCTAAGCTAGATTACTTTTTCAATGGTTGATTCATTAAATTTAATCTAACTAATTTTGCAGAAGACTCACAATCCACTGCAGTTTTTTGGACCTTGCGCTTTAAGAAAAAACTAGCGCCAGTGCCATCTGCTGTTTTAGACACATATTCATTAAGAGGCGCACAAGCTTCTTGCATGGCTTGCTCTGCCTTTAACAAGGCAGACTGATCATTCATATCATCGCTTTCTTGCAATTCCATAATTTCGCTCGTTACACTGTTTTGAAGTCGAAATACATCTTCCACATAATGAGCAAAATCAACCTTTGAACTATTGCTTACATCATCTTTAGCTAAAAAAGATGTCGAACAGCCCACTAAAATTGGCTGTAACGCAATCAATACATAACCTGAAAGACTAATTAACCTACTTGTCATACAGCACAACCTTATCGTTTTAAACTAAATTTAAAATACCCAAGGTGATTTTACTATTAACTCAGTTTTATAGGCATAAAAACAATCGTAACTCATAGTTATTTCCACAAATTACATGAACCTATAAACCACATTAATTGATATTTTTACCAGCCCTTTTTTCTATTATCAATTCTTTGTTAGGTGTATACTCAGCCGCATTTAAAACTCCAAACTTAGTAAACGCGAGATCAAACTCATGACTGAAAAAACAGCAAGTAAATACCTAGTCAATCTTGAAAAAAACCTTGCCAATGATAATCCGGCATTACTAAGATCTATCAAAATCTATCATGATCTCGATCAAATTCAATACGATTTAGGACTAATTGAAGCTGACGAAACAACAGCGACCAAACAATCATGGTCACCCATCATTAGCTTTATTGGTGGAAACTCAACCGCTAAAACACGCTTTATCAATAGTTATTTGGGTGATCAACAAACCACCTCTGGCATACAAGCTTCTACTCACAAATTCACTGTTTTATTACAAAGCAGCCAAACTAACTTTGCCACATTGCCCGGTACTGCACTTGATGTTGATCCTCGATACCCTTTTTACTTAATCAGTAAAAAAATGGAACAACTACAAAAAGGTGAAGGGGACAAGGTTAACTCGCACTTAGAACTTAAAGCAATTAATAGTGAACGCTTAAAAGGCAAATTATTCATTGATTCACCTAACTTAGGCGCTATACCAGAAAACCCCATTAACTCAATGTTAATTAAACATATCATTGAGAGCTCTGACTTAGTGTTAGTATTTACTGATGTGTTTGGTTCATCTACACCGCTACTTGAGGAAGTTATTCAACACATTGAAACGTATCAAGACACCAACAAATTTGTCTTTTTGGTTGATGAACCTATTGTGGCAATCAATCCAGCCAAAGCGAATGAAGTTATATTATCGTGGCAAAGAAAACTCGCTGACCTCAATATTACAGCTGGGCAATTTATAATTGCACCCAACCAACAAAATGGCATTAACCCTCAAAGTAAAGTTGATTTCTCAGAAATTGATCAACGATTAGCCAATGTTTCGCTAGATCGCACATACCGTATCCTAAATGCCCTAGAAAAAAACATTAGAAATATCGAAGAAGTCATATTTCCTGAAGTAAGAAAGGGCATTACCCTTTGGAAAGAGCGTAGCAACTTATCGACACTGGTTCTACTTAGCTTTATTGCTGTATTAGCAATATTCGCTGAAATTGAAATGGGGGTTTTAGATATATTAATCGATCCTATCATTGGCCCTGTCGCACTTGTCATCCTAACAGCAATTCTAATTCCAGCACACATTCTTATCAGTAAAGTCCACGCCAAATTCATCATTAAAAAACTAAATGAACGACAAAAAGAACTTCATTTAATGGAAAACTTAGCGGGACTGTTTGAGCAAAACATGACATTAATCCGTACCGTTCTACCATTCAAGGAATCAGTCGCCTGGAATAAAAAACTAAAAGCCCGTTTAGTTTATTTAAATGAAAAAACCAAAGAATTAGTACAATCCATTAATGACATTTTTGGAAATTATGACGAACCCGTCAACGCCAAACCACAACCAGAACCAGAACCAGAAGAACTTCACACAAACTATCTTGATTTATCTAAAATCAAATAAACTGGACCGCAAAAAAAAGCATTACGAAGACTTGTAAATTAACATGTTAATTGTGGAAATTTTAAAACAATATATTCCTTTGTGCTGGTACAAAAATCAGCCATTAGAACTTACTAGATCCGTTAATTTGCTCAAAAAAAATTTACTGATCTATTTTGTCATTGAATATTTTATGCAAGCCAACATGACGGACGATCCCTTTGAATCATTCACTGAGGTATCAGTACAAATTATTTTGGCTCTTTTGTTTATAGCGCTATTATTACGCTTAAATAAAACCTTATACGCTTTCGTTCAAGTCACTACAGCTATAGTGATTAGCTCCAATGCCATATCCATATTCGTTGTACCAGTTTTAATATGGTTAACAGTAGATGAAGGTATTTTGAGTTACTACTGCTTGGGGATACTATTTGTATGGGAACTCACCGTCATAGCCTATATATTTCGAAAGAGCCTAGCGCTTAATACTGCAGCCAGCTTAGTTGTATCATTTCTCTATTTTATAATAACTTATCTTGGCGCTTTCGCCTTAGGACAAGTCTAAACATTTAAATGTTTCTCAATAAGACTTTGCAACTGATCTCTATTTAACTGTTGATTATCCACCTTAAGATAAGCAACACCTTCCTCTCTTCTTAGGGTAACTTCTTCCACCCCTTTTATTTTCAAAATTTCACTGACAAAAGTATCCGCTACTTCTTTTGAAGTTTTATCCAAAGATATCAGTAAATTTGCCCAGTAACGGGGTGGCTTCATAGTAAAGGACAATAATAACCAGCTTAAACCGGCTAAGGCACAAAACATAAACACGCCTTGCGCACCAAATTGACCATAACACCACCCACCGATACCACCACCCAAACCAGCGCCCAAGAATTGACTGGTTGAATAAATTCCCATCGCGGTGCCTCTTAAATCACCCGGTGCCGTCTTTGATATTAAAGAAGGCAAAGTAGCCTCTAATAAATTAAAGCCCGTAAAGAACAACCAAAGAAAACCAATAATACCGATCAGATTATGACTGAACTGCATTAAGCCTATATCTGATAAGACTAAAATTAAAATAGCCCCAATAAAGACCATTTTCATCTTACGTTTCTTTTCAGCCACAATAACGAATGGAATCATCGCCGCCATTGAGACCACAAACACCGGCAAATAAACTTTCCAATGTTCAGCCGGTAAAAGCCCCGCATCCCGCATTAACAAAGGCAAGACAACAAAACTAGCGGTTAAAGTCGCATGTAATATGAAGATGCCATAATTAAGCCTTAATAAATCAACATTTTTAAGAATATTTAAAAACTGGCCAGGAACGACTTCAGCATCACGATGCACTTTAGAGTTCTCAGGATTGGGCACTAAATAACGCACCACCCAAATAGCAATGAATGATAAAACAGCAATTAACCAAAAAATACCATGCACGCCAATAAACCCAGCAATAACAGGACCGGCGGTAATTGCAATACCAAAA
>CAIXDX010000066.1 GCA_903918335.1 uncultured Methylococcaceae bacterium
CTCATTAGGACTCACAATTTTTTCATTTATTTTAAATTATGTGTCCGGCTAAGTGTAGCCACATCACAAGACCTTGTTTATATTTGCTAATCCAGAAACTGAAAAACTAAAAAAACTAGATTCAACCAAATAATCATTATAAACTGGGGCTAAAGCACCTAAAAAAATTACAATAGGTTCAAAATAACCGCAATTTTCTTAATGTTCTAAATTTTTTAAACACAAAGAGGTCTGTATGAATATTTTTATTAAGCCCAAAACTAAACAATCTTTATCCCCTTCGCTACTCCTCGTGACATTAGTTATATCTTTAATAAGCTTAAATGCAAGTGCCTTACCCAGCTTCTCTAGACAAACCGGACAAAACTGTAATGTTTGTCATACGCAGTCTTTTGGACCTAATTTAACGTCGTTTGGACGTGAGTTCAAATTAGGAGGCTACACCATGGGTGGCGGCAAAGGTTTAGCGTCTCAGATACCCGCAGTGAGTGGTATGGTTGTAGGTTCTTTTACTAACACTCAAAAAGGTCAAGCAGAAGGTTCACTTTTACCTGGCTATAACAAAAATAATAACTTTACTTTTGATCAAGCCTCTTTATTTTATGGTGGCAAGATCTATGGCAAAGTGGGTGCTTTAAGTCAGTTAACGTACGATGGTTATACAGATAGATTAGCTTTGGATAATACGGATATTCGATTTTCTGATCAATTAGATTTAAATGTGCCGGTAACTTATGGTATTTCGATCAACAATAATCCTACAGTGCAAGATTTATGGAATACCACACCTGCATGGGGCTTTCCCTTTAATGGCAGTGCTGTACAGCCAGGCGTTGGCGCGGCGGCTTTAATTGATGGCGGCTTTGCAGGCCAAGTCGGTGGGGCGTCTGCTTATACTATGATTGATAACCTAATCTACATAGATGTAGGTGGTTATGGTTCATTAGATAATAATGTGCAAAAAGCTTTCGGTGTAGCCGATGCAGCACAACAACAAATTGATGGTGTAGCACCTTATTGGCGTGCAGCTTTACAAAAAGATTGGCATGGACATTATTTTGAATTGGGCCATTACGGGATGATTGCTGATGTATTTCCTGCAAGAGATCATACCAATGGACCGGATCACTACACAGATGTAGCAGTTGATGCGACATATCAGTATTTAGCCAACCCAAGACATATCTTTGAAGTTAAAAGCACTTACATCTACGAAGATCAAAGATTAAACGCCAGTCGCCAAGCAGGTGGTGTTGCCTCAGTTGGTAGCACTTATCTAAATACCTTTAAAATCAATAGTGCCTATACCTTTGACCAAACCTATGGTTTAACATTTGCCTATAATAAAATCACTGGCTCTGAGGATGCTCTCTTATATGGGGCTAATGCCGTTACTAGACCGAATAGCCAATATTTCTCAGCAGAATTAGTGTATGTGCCATTTGGAAAAGACAGCTCGCACTTATATTTAATGAACTTACGTACTAGCTTGCAATACATAGGCTATTCGCAATTTAATGGCGCTAATCAAGCTGCGCAAGACAATAATACTTTAATGGTTAATGGTTGGTTAGCGTTCTAAATTAGTATTTTCTAAACGCCTTCAATTAATTATTTTAGATTCTAAGTATAAACGGACATTTTATTTTGTCCGTTTATACCTTAGCCAGACATCCACTTATTTTTAATTGAGATTTAAATCATGGCTCCTGAACGTTGTAATCGTTTCAAAGATATCTCAGTTAGTGAAAAAGTTTTAAATACTATTTTTTTACTGACTATTGGTATGGGCTACTTAATGGCCTTAGTTAATACCTATTACACGCATGAAGGTTTAGATGGTAGGCCAGGATTAACCATTGAAGATATCGTAATTAGTTATCATGGCAAAAGCGACCAAACTCGCTTAGGCACGGCAATTAACGGCATAATGAAAAATAATCTGCGTCACGCGAGTGATAAACAGGTCATTATGGATTGGATAAAAAAAGGTGCAGATGAAGAAAGCTACAACGCCAAAATTCGGCCAATTTTAGACAGTGATTGTGTTTTTTGTCACAATCCTGAAACTAACCCAACTTTACCTAATTTAACCGAATATTCAACAGTTTCTGAAGTGGCCCATTCTGGTGGAGCATCCTTACCTAGGTTAGTCCAAGTTTCTCATGTTCACTTATTTGGCATCGCTTTTATTTTATTTTTTATAGGTAAAATATTCTTATTATGTGACATGAACCCACATATAAAAAGAATTGCGGTGGTCATTCCTTTTCTTTCAATGTTAGTAGATGTTGTTTCATGGTTTATTACTAAAACCACCCCCAGTTTTGCTTATGTCGTAGTTTTTAGCGGCGCTCTAATGGGCTTATCTATGGGCTTACAAATATTATTAAGCATCTATCAAATGTGGTTTTATTCAAAAAACGAAGATAATCTCTAGAAAAGTTTTAGTACAGATTGTTGACTGAGACAACGCATCTTCTAATAGAGCGCTCAATAGCTGACACCAATATAGCATCACTTTTCGCTTGTTCTGTACACAAATAAAGCGGATTGGGCATAATGCCTACTCTAGCCAAATCCAATCGATCGGCATCAAAGCACGTCTGCACGGTGATATCGGATTCTATTAAGCCATTGCTATGCTCATAACAAGCTTCAGTCAATAAAGCCATTTCCTGATCACTCGCCTCAAAAAAACGATCTTTCAGTTGCCAAGCTAATTCAGCACCGCGAATGCCATGCTCAGGATCTCTATGATCATTAAAGCGCCGCGCATCATGGAAAAAGGCAAATAGCTCCACCACATGCACTGAAGCGTCATTTTCTCTGGCCATCAATAACCCGTTATAACGCACGCGCGACCAATGCCTTATGCCATGAATACCATGCCAATCTAAGCAGAACTGATCTCTTAAATATCTTATTAATGCTGGTTTATCAATACGCTGGTTCACGGGCGTTCCTTGTTCATTTTACAAAGTATGATAACTAATTCTGTTATAATCCCCATTATTTTATAGTCGATTGAATGACAGTATTCTGTTTAATCGCCGATAACGATGCAATAACGCCCAACAACCTCATCATCAGTTAAATACCGTGGATTTAAAACATATCAGAAATTTCTCCATTATCGCGCATATTGATCATGGAAAATCTACCCTTGCCGACCGTTTTATTCAGATGTGTGGTGGCTTAAGTGACCGAGAAATGTCTGCCCAAGTGCTGGATTCAATGGATATTGAAAGAGAGCGTGGCATTACCATTAAAGCCCAAAGTGTCACTTTAGACTTTAAAGCCCAAGACGGAGAAACGTATCAGCTTAACTTTATTGACACCCCAGGCCACGTTGACTTTTCTTATGAAGTATCTCGTTCTTTAGCCGCTTGTGAAGGTGCGTTATTAGTCGTTGATGCCGCCCAAGGGGTAGAAGCGCAAAGTGTAGCTAACTGCTATACCGCTATTGAACAAGGTTTAGAAGTCGTACCCGTATTAAATAAAATCGACCTACCCTCTGCTGAGCCTGAACGCGTCAAAAACGAAATCGAAGAAGTCATTGGCATTCCCGCTGACGAAGCCTTAATGATCAGCGCCAAGACAGGCCTAGGCGTATTAGATGTATTAGA
>CAIXDX010000067.1 GCA_903918335.1 uncultured Methylococcaceae bacterium
AACAAAGTATTAATCATGGGTGGGATTGTTGAGCGCCAAATAGAGTTAGCTATTGAAGCGTACACAACAGGTAACATTGAATTAGCTGAATTAGTCATTAAACAAGATAACGATGTGGACGCTCTTGAGAGTGCCATTGATCACGAATGTACGCAGATTTTAGCATTAAGACAGCCGACTGCTTTTGATTTAAGATTGTTGATTACTGTTATCAAGATCATTCATGAGATTGAAAGAGTCGGTGATAAAGCAGAAAAAATCGCTGAATTGGCTATTAAGCTAAATGATTCTGACACTAGAATTTCGCCTTATGAATTAGAACATATGGCCGTTTTAGTAAAAGGTATGTTACATGATTCGCTAGATGCTTTTGCTAGAATGTCTGTCGATACTGTGGCTAGTATTACGGCATTGGATATTAATGTGGATCGTGAATACGATAGTATTTTGCGTCAATTAATTACCAAAATGATGGAAGATCCAAGAAATATTACCCGTACGCTGGATGTACTATGGACAGTACGTGCCTTAGAACGTATTGGTGATCATGCGTGTTACATTTGTGAGCATTTGGTGTTTATGATCAAAGGTGAGGATGTGCGCCATTTGAGTCAAGAAGAGTTGGAAAAACGCGTTAAGTTTTAATTGCTTGTATTGCGAGTCAGTTTAATAAGTAGCAATCTATAAACGGTTGCTACTTTTTCTTTAAGTTACCATCCCACTTTCATGTATCCTGCCTCAATTATTTGCCCATAGCTTAAGCCTGCATCATTGCTGGGTATCTGTTGAGGTAGATAGACGGTATAGCCCGCTTCTGATAATAATTGTTTTACTTGTTCTGTTAGTAAGCGATTTTGGAATACTCCTCCCGTTAATCCTACGGCTTTAAAGTCCTTGTCATTATTTATCTGTTTAACTTGTTTAACTACAGCATTGGCAAGACTGGTATGAAAGGCACTCGCTTTTTCTTGAAGGTTTAAGTTTGCATCTTGTAATAACGCGATTAAAGGTGACCAATCACATTCCCAAAGATCTTGAGTGGTATACGTTAAAGGTAAATCGATACTTAACCCCACGAAGTTATTAGCGATAGCTTCTAAATACATAGGGGCATGACCTTCAAAGTCTGCCTTGTAGACTAATTCTAAAAGAGCACTGGCGGCATCAAATAATCGCCCAACAGAAGTGGATAGTGGACAATTTATTTGTTTTTGCCAACCTTGTTTTAATAGATCAGACTCATAAGGGCAGTTAGGCCAGTCTTGATTTATCTCCCAACAGACACTGAGTGCCGTGCGCCATGGTTCTAGTGCGGCTTTTTCCCCGCCAAGTAAACGAAACGGCTTAAAGGAGCTGACACGTTGCCAATTTCCGGGTTGCCCCAATAAGCCTTCGCCCCCCCAAAAGGTTTTATCTGGCCCATATCCAGTGCCATCCCAGGTGAAAACTAACAGGTCTTCATTGTTGACTGAATGTTCTGCAAATAAGGCAGACGCGTGCGCGTGATGGTGAAATACGGAGTGGATACTCAGCCCCGATTGATGAGCCCATCGACTAGAAAGATAGTCTGGGTGGGCATCACAAATAATCTCATGGATTTCTATGCCATAAAGCTTGCTGAGGTCAGCAATGGTTGTTTCAAATACTTCAATACTTCTGGGTGAGTTTAGGTCGCCAATATGCGGAGAAATAACAATGCGATTTTCCCAAGCGAGTGCAATGGTGTTTTTAAACTCGCCCCCTACGGCTAGGAGTGGCTTAGGCAAAGTAAAGTCTAGTTCAAATTCTAAAGGAGCTATGCCTCGACCTAACCGTATGGGTTGTGGATGGTTGGCAATGATCCTATAAACACTATCTTCTGCGGTTCTTAATATGGGACGATCATGGTGTAAAAACGCATCCGCAATGCGGCCTAAGCGTTGCTCTACTTCTGTAGTGTTCAGTAATACCGGTTCGCCACTGATATTAGCCGAAGTCATGACTAAGGGTTCTGCTACACCCTCTAGTAGTAAATGATGTAAAGGCGAATAGGGTAACATAAAGCCAATCTCATCCAGACAGGGTGCGACTTCGTCAGCTATGCGTGTGTTATTACGTTTTTTAATCAGTACGATAGGTCTTTCAGGAGATGTTAATTTTTGGAGCTGTATGGGTGTAGGAATGGCATAGTGATGAATAGCAGAATTGCCATGGTTATTATGCACGGGGATCATAACCGCGAAGGGTTTAGAAGGGCGGCGTTTCCTTTCGCGTAATGTCGCTACAGCATAGGTTGAACTGGTTAAACAACATAAATGGTATCCGCCGATGCCTTTTATCGCCACAATTGAACCTGCTTTCAATGCTGTAATGGTAGCTGATAAGGCGGACTCATTCCCCTTGATAATCTGCTCGTTTTGATGATAAATCAGTGTAGGTCCGCATTCTGGACAGGATAAAGCTTGGGCGTGATAGCGACGATCTGTCGGGTCGGTATATTCTTGGAGACACTGTTGACACATCTCGAAGTTTTCCATGCTGGTTGCATGACGATCATAAGGTAGCTGATGCATGATCGTGTATCTAGGGCCGCATTGCGTGCAATTAATGAATGGATGCAGATATCGACGATTAGTGGGTGACTTTAATTCTAATAAACAGGGTTCACAGAGGCTGTAATCCGGTGAAATATGTGCGGCTGTGAGGGGGGTATCTTGACTAGCGATTACTGTAAATTCGGTATAGTGCTGAGTAGTCAGTTGTACGGTAGTCAATTCTTTGATGCGCGCATTGGTGGGTGCTTTAGTGACTAATTGTTCTTTAAAGTAAGATATATCTTTAAGGCTGCCTTCTGCCACTATTTCAACCACACTGCCTTGGTTTCTAACCCAGCCCGTGATGTTTAGCTGATGGGCTAACTGCTTTACAAAAGGTCTAAATCCTACACCTTGTACTCTACCGATTATTTTTAGGTGTATAGCCTCTTGGGATAGATGAGTCATTTTGACCCTTTTATACCAGAAGACCACCAAATTCGACACGCACCTTCATCAGAAACCATGCAAGGCCCAATAGGGTTTCTAGGTACACAGCTTTCTCCATATAAACGACATTCGTTGGGTTTTATTTGTCCTAAAATAACTTTCGCACAATCACACCCCGGCGGCATAATGCCGGCCTTTTTACGCGCTTCATCCGCATAACTTGGAAAGTGAAGTCTTGCATTATGGGCATCAAATTGAGCACACAGCTCATAACCTGAATTTGGAATGCACCCTATGCCACGCCACGGTGCATCAATAACACTAAAACAGGAGGCTAATAGTTGTTGTGCCTTTGGATTACCGGCTGCATTAACAACTTGCGGATAGCAATTATCTATAAATACTTTACCCTCAATGTGTTGTCGTAAGACTGAATAAACAGCCATGAGCAAACTCTCAGGTGTAAAGCCCGCCACAGCGGT
>CAIXDX010000068.1 GCA_903918335.1 uncultured Methylococcaceae bacterium
TATTTCGTGTCAAATTTTTAGCAGAAAAAATTTCTTTTGTGTTCACATGACACTCTGGCTTAATGACTACACACCATTTTTCAACGGGTCTTATTTCCTGCAACACCTCTCCAACACCCTCAGCCCAAGCCGCATAACCGTTTACAAATACTGGAACATCCGCACCTAAAGTCAATCCTAACTCGAGCAACCTATTAGTTGATAAATTCAAATCCCACAATCTATTCAAAACCACCAAAGTAGTTGCAGCATCAGAACTACCACCTCCTAACCCCCCTCCCATTGGCAAGTTTTTTTCAACCTCTATACAGACACCTAACTGACAACCAGTCTCTAATTTTAGCAAGTTTGCTGCCCTTACCGTCAAATCATCCGACTCTGCCACTCCCTGTATTGGATGCAACAAACCAACTCGCCCATCATCAACGGGATGGAATGTAATCCAATCGCAAACATCTACAAACTGAAAAACCGTTTGCAACAAATGATATCCATCAGACCTTTGCCCAACAATCCTTAACATTAAATTTAACTTAGCCACAGCAGGCCATCTTTCATTCCACATCAGAGACTTATTTTGTAATTGCGTCATTTATATTCCACTGATCTATAACTAATTTTAACTTTAATTTGGCATTCGTTACAGCAACTTTTCGTGGCATTGAATAAACACCCACATCCTGCATTTGATCATATTCAATCATCCACTCAGCTTGCTTAAATCCATTCACCATTTCTATGATATGAATACTTGGATCAGGAATACCTGTCACCCAGCTCCTTAATGCTTTTACAGGAACAAACATTCCTAATTCTTGATTGATAAAATCTTCAGGATGATCAGAGATTAAAATCTTACCATCTCCCCGCTCAATGGACACTCTATTACCATACAAGCGTATATAAGTCGCCCCTTGGCCTAGAGGACCAGTGAGCTTAATATTTTCTTCATCGATTGAATGTTTCCAAGAGATATTAGCCTGCCAAGAATCTGTCTTCGTCTTTAACGCCAATCGACCATCAAAAGCCCATTGCTTTAAATCATACGAACTCTCTTTAGATCCCTTTGAGTAAATCTCAGTTTCTTTAATATGCTCTGGAGAGCAGGCGATTAGAAAAAAACCTGACAACAAAACAAAAACATACTTTAATTTTTTAATAACCATCTATTATTTTGCGCCTTTGAGCGTTCTTTTCTCTACATCTTTCAAAAACTCATCTGTTGGATTTTCTCTAATTAACCGACTTAACAACCTCTCTGCCTCATCTCTTTTTCCAGATACCCACATCACTTCAACCAAATGGGCAGCAATTTCAGCTTCTTTTTGTTTATCATAGGCCTGTTGTAAATAATTTAAGGCACTAGAGTAATTACCTAACTTAAACTGTAACCACCCATAACTATCGATAATAACAGCTTCGTTTGGTGACAAACTTAAGGCCTTTTTCAGATACTTCTCCGCATCAGCATATCGATCAGGGTTATTTAATAAGCTATATCCCAATGCATTTAAGCTCTCTACATTGTCAGGCTCTAGAACCAAAATTTTATTTAAATCACTCTCTACCACATCAAAATGACCAAGACGCTCTGCAATTAGAGCACGAGCGTATAAAAACTCTTTTTGACTCGAATTCTCAGAAAGCGCCTTACTCAATATCTCAAATGATTTTTCGTATTGTTTTTGTTGGCTATACAATTCTGTTTGAATCAAAGTTAAACGAACTACTTGCTTAGGAAACTTCAATCGTAGTGCAGACAGTCTAGAATCCGCCTCATTAAATTGCTTATCTTTTTGCAACAACGAAATTGCAGATAACGAGGCATCAAAAACAAAAGGCCCTTCTGAAACCCTATCATAAAAATCTAAAGCCTTTTTATAGCTACCCTGCTTTTCTTTTATTTTTCCTAAATAAAAACTAGCCTGGTATCTCCATTCAGCCTGCCCCTCTAATTTTTTAAAAATTCTCTCCGCCTCATCCTCTTGGTTCAACTGCATATAGACTAAGCCTTCTGCAAATTGGCTCTCAGCGTCAGACGGATTATTAATCACAATTCTATGATAAACATCCAATGCCTCTTTGAAATGCTCTGCTTTGATTAATACTTGAGCAAGCATTTTATTAATCTTTATATCATTTGGGTATTTAACTGAGGCCTGTGTTAACAAGGCTTTAGCCTTGTTCAAATCACCCGCATAAATAGCAATCTGTGCCTGAAAAAGCAAAGCCTTATCCCAGTCAGGCTTAAACCTTAACGCCTGTTTTATTTTAGCTTCCGCTAAGCTTCTATCCTTATTTTGTATTGCTAATAATGATTGAATAAAATAAATCTCAGCACGATCTGGGTGTTGAGCTAACAAAGCATCTAAAGCATCAGATATCGCTGTTTGTTTTTCTTCTTTCTCCAAAACATTCGTTAATTCAAGCAAGACACTTTCAAAAGCCACTTGATCAAGATCTAACACGGCATTTAAATGACTTAATGCCAATATTTTATCACCAGACCTTAACGCCATTAATGTCGCTATTTTACGTGCGCTCAGGTTTTTTGGATCTTGTGTTAACCACAAGGATAAAGCTTCATTAGTTTTGGAGTTATTCTTGACATACATAGCGATCATCACCGCTCTTTCGGAAAATCTAGGGTCCTTGGTCTTTTTTGCAGCGAGCAAATACCCTTCCAAAGCAATATCATACTGTCCTCGCTGACCTGCAAGCTCAGCAGTTAAAAGAATATAAAGCACATCAGGCTCAATAGATTGATTAAATTCTTTTGAGGAAATCTTTTCTTTGACTATCACAGTCTTATTTGGAACCACTGATTCTTCTGAAGAATCAGATTTTAATGAGAGATAGCTACAACCACTTAAGACAATTAATGTAGCCACAGAAAACATTCTAAAAATTAACACACCCTTTCCTTTATTACACTGCACACATTTAGCAATAGATTATCATAAAAAAACCCGTCAGATTAGACAGCAGATTTATAGCTTCTTAAATAATGTTATTATAGACACATATAACTAAATCACTGGCAAATCACCTAGACTTGAAAAAATAAAAAATTAGTCAGCAACCGAACTAAAACAAACCTTTAAATAGATTACCTCTTATTGGCATAGACCCACTATTTAACTCACTTCAAAAACTATGACTTTTCTTGCAGTAGGCATAAATTACAATACCGCACCAGTTTCAGTTCGTGAGCGCCTATCATTTTCTACTGACATACTAGAATCATCACTGAAAGAACTATTGCGTGTTGATGACATTGAAGAAGCCGCCATACTTTCTACCTGTAATCGCACCGAACTCTACTGTTCATCTACTCTTAACAATGAAAAATCTTTAATCAACTGGGTTGCTGAAACTAAACAAATTAATATCGACGACTTTGCACCATATTTATACTTTCATACAGACCGATCTGTGTGCCGACATATCTTCAGAGTCGCTTGCGGGCTAGACTCGATGGTTTTAGGTGAACCACAAATTCTTGGCCAAATGAAAACTGCCTATCAAGCTGCTTTTGATGCAGGTGCTTTGGGGAAAAACCTAGGCACTTTATTTCAACACACCTTTACCGCTGCAAAAAAAGTACGTACTGACACTGCTATAGGCTCTAGCCCGGTGTCCGTTGCTTTTGCCGCCGTACAACTAGCGCAGCAAATCTTCGACAAGCTAAGCGAACAAACAGCCTTACTTATTGGCGCCGGAGAAACTATCGAACTAGCAGCTCGACATTTTTCCCAACAAGGTATTGGCCGTATTATTATTGCTAACCGCACCTACGATAAAGCGCATGCACTAGCTGCACAATTTAATGGTTATGCAATTTCTTTATCGGAATTACCGACTCATCTTGCTGAAGCAGATATCGTAATCTCCTCAACAGCAAGTCAGTTACCCATCTTAGGTAAGGGACGCGTTGAAAGCGCCTTAAAAAAACGAAAACACAAACCCATGTTCATGGTGGACTTAGCGGTACCCCGAGACATTGAAGCAGAAGTAGATCAACTCAGAGATGTTTATCTATACACGGTAGACGACTTACAAAATACCATTGATCAAAATATGAACTCGCGCCGACTTGCCGCCGCACAAGCAGAAGAAATAATCGACACCCAAGTAGACTATTTTTTAGCATGGCTCCGTGTACAAGGCGCGCAATCAACCATTCTTGATTACCGCACCCAAGCAGAAAATGCGCGAGACGAAGTATTACAAAAAGCATTAGCACTCTTAAAAAACGGCACGCCTCCAGAAGACGTAATTAACCGACTAGCCTATAGCTTAACCAATAAATTAATACATACACCCAGCACCCAAATAAGAGCAGCCGCAGAAAACGAACGCCATGATCTCATCAACGCTGCCAGAGAAATTTTTAAATTAACTAAATCTTCATGAAACAATCTATACAAATTAAACTTGAAAATCTGTGCGAACGTTATGATGAAATCGCAGCACTACTCTCAGAACCTGAAGTACAAAACAACCAAAACAAATTTAGATCATTAAGCCAAGAATACGCCCAAATAGCCCCCCTAGTGGACTGCTATAAACGTTACGAATTAGCGCAAGAATCTCTAACATCTGCGCAAGAAATGGCTAATGATCCAGATCCTGAATTAAGAGAAATGGCTAAAGAAGAAGTCAACGAGGCACAAGAAGTTATAGAATCATTAGATCATGAACTGCAAATCTTATTACTTCCTAAAGACCCTAACGATAACCGCAATATCTTTTTAGAAGTCAGAGCCGGCACCGGAGGAGATGAAGCAGCCATTTTTTCTGGTGATCTTTCACGTATGTATCAGCGTTATTCAGAAAGAAAAGGGTGGCAAACAGAAATTATTAGCGAAAACCAAGGTGAACATGGTGGCTATAAAGAAATTATCTTACGCGTTTCAGGTCGAGACGTTTATTCACAATTAAAATTTGAATCAGGCACACATCGAGTACAACGCGTTCCTGAAACCGAATCACAAGGCCGTATCCACACATCAGCATGCACAGTGGCCATCATGCCCGAAGTTGAAGAAGTGGATGCTATTGATATTAACCCAACTGACCTTAAAGTTGATACGTATCGTGCGTCTGGCGCAGGCGGACAGCACGTTAACAAAACCGAATCAGCCATACGTATTACACACATTCCTACGGGTGTAGTTGTTGAATGTCAAGACGAACGTTCGCAACATAAAAATAGAGCCCGCGCTATGTCTTTATTAGCATCACGATTATTATCTGCGGAACAAGAAAAACATCATGCTGAGCAATCATCAATCCGTAAACTCCAAGTAGGCAGTGGCGATAGATCTGAACGCATTCGCACCTATAATTTCCCGCAAGGACGTTTAACTGACCATCGCATCAACTTAACACTCTATAAATTGGATGACATTATGCAGGGCGGCTTAGAACAAGTCATACAACCCTTGATTAGTGAACATCAAGCAGAACTACTTACCCAACTGGGCGAAGATTAGGCTAAATGGCCAGCATTAAAAATTTATTGATCGACGCGGCAAACCTACTTGCCGGAAGCTCAGACTCTGCTCACTTAGACGCCGAAATCTTACTGTGCTTAGCGCTTAACAGACAACGGAGCTATCTAAGAGCATGGCCGGATAACGAACCTAATATTACACAAGAAAACCTATTTAAAGACTATTTAAAAGAGCGAGCTCATGGCAAACCTATTGCCTATATCACGGGTTACAAAGAATTTTGGTCACGCGATTTTAAAGTGACATCTGATGTATTAATTCCTAGACCTGATACAGAATTAATCATTGAACTATGTTTAGATTTATTGCCAATCCATTCAACTGCAAAAATTCTTGATCTAGGCACCGGCTCAGGCATTATAGGCATCACATTAGCCGCAGAACGCCAACACTGCCAAATTATTGCGAGTGATTTTTCTTTAGCTGCTATAAGCATAGCTAAATTTAACGCTCAAACTCATCACATAAACAATATTTCGTTTTATCAAAGTGACTGGCTGACTAAAATCCCTAAAGATCAATTTGATGTCATTGTGAGCAATCCACCCTATATTGCTAAAGATGATGTGCACTTAACTCAGGGTGATCTGCGCTATGAACCCATCAGCGCTTTATCTGCTAATGAAAGTGGCCTTAGTGACATAAAAACTATCATTAATCATGCCCGCAATTACTTAACGCCAAATGGACACTTATTAATTGAACATGGCTATAATCAAAAATATGCCGTTCAAAATCTCTTTAAAGACTTTAAATACCAACATATCCATACACTAATAGACCTCTCAGGACAGCCTCGAGTAACTCGTGGCCAATGGCAACCACATTAAATATAAAAAACATGACACAAGAAATACAGTTATCCCGTAAACTAGCCAATCAACTGCTTCATATAGCCCAAGTATCTCCCGATAAAGAAGTCTGCGGTCTGATTAGCAGTAAAAATGACTTAGCTCAAAATTGTTATCCCATCCTTAATATTGCTGAACACCCCGAAACTCAATTCTTGCTCGATACTCAACAACAAATCACTGCCATGGCTAAAATGCGTGACAACGGCGAAGAATTATTTGCCATTTATCACTCACACCCCACAGCACCGGCTCAGCCATCGACAACTGACATAAATTTAGCAAACTACCCCAACGCATTAACCCTGATCATTTCTCTTAATACGAAAGGTGTTTTAGATATGCACTGTTTCAAAATAATAAATAATTCAGTCACTGAAATTGCTTTAGTCATGCGAGATGACACTTAAATACTCGACTATTTTCATATTTAAAATCACATCTTTTTAACAATGACATTAAAAAAGGTCTCGCTAGATAATTACAATTTTGCTAATAACCTAGTAAAATGCCCGATGTTATATTGTCTAAAAAAAGATAATCATCTAAAAAGTCACTAACTGTTTTTAAAAACCAAAGACTTACCGGTAATTTAAAAATCACTTTACTGACACAAATTAAAAGAAATCATGTTTATTGAGGTGTTAGCGTGGAGCTAAACGGGGCACAAATCGTAGTTCAAAGTCTTATTGATGAAGGCGTAGAGTATATTTTCGGCTATCCTGGTGGAGCCGTATTACATTTATACGACGCTTTATTCCAGCAAGAAGAACTCAAACATATATTAGTTCGACATGAACAAGGCGCAACTCATGCAGCTGATGGCTATGCTAGATCCACTGGAAAACCTGGTGTCGTATTAGTCACATCAGGCCCTGGGGCAACAAATGCCATTACTGGCATAGCAACAGCATATCTAGATTCTATTCCTTTAGTAGTTATTTCTGGCCAGGTCTCTTTACCGGTGATTGGTAGCGATGCCTTTCAAGAAGTAGATATGGTTGGCATAACACGCCCTTGTGTTAAACACAACTTTTTAGTGAAAGATATCACTAAATTAGCAGAGACCATTAAAAAAGCTTTGTATGTTGCAACAAGCGGTCGTCCTGGCCCTGTAGTTATTGATATACCAAAAGATATTACTGCACCCCACATAAAAGTGCCTTATTCATACCCAGACAACGTCACTATAAGATCGTACAACCCTGTACTTACTGGACATAAAGGTCAAATTAAAAAAGCCGTTGAATTATTACTCAGCGCTCGAAAACCCATCATTTATTCAGGCGGTGGTGTTGTTTTAGGTGAGGCGAGTGAGCAATTAATCGAGTTCACACGCACGCTAGGCTACCCTATTACTAATACATTGATGGGCTTAGGATCCTACCCTGCGACCGATAAGCAATTTATAGGTATGCTAGGTATGCATGGTACATACGAAGCTAATATGGCGATGCATGAAAGCGACGTCATTATTGCTATCGGTGCCCGCTTTGATGACCGCGTCACTGGTAAATTAGATTTATTCTGCCCTAATGCAAAAATCATTCATATTGATATCGACCCCGCGTCAATCTCTAAAACTGTTCGAGTTGCCATCCCAATAGTGGGCGATGTAAAACCCGTACTAGAACAAATGCTAGAGTTAATCAAAGCCAGCACCATAAAAATTGATGCCGATGCACTTGCGCAATGGTGGAAACAAATCAGCGAATGGCAAGCCATTAACTGCCTAGAATTTGATAGAAGCAGTCCTTTAATCAAACCTCAATATGTGATTGAGCAACTCCATGAAGTAACTCAAGGGAATGCTTATGTAACCTCGGACGTGGGTCAACATCAGATGTGGGCTGCGCAATATTACAAATTTAACAAACCCCGTCGTTGGATAAACTCAGGTGGTTTAGGCACCATGGGCTTTGGCTTACCTGCAGCTATTGGTGTTAAATTAGCTTTTCCAGATGAGGATGTTGCCTGCGTCACCGGAGAAGCCAGTATCCAAATGTGTATTCAAGAATTGTCGACCGCCTTACAATATAAAACACCGATTAAGATACTTAATCTTAATAATCGTTACATGGGTATGGTTAGGCAGTGGCAAGAATTTTCTTATGAAAGTCGCTACTCTCACTCCTATATGGATACTATTCCTGAATTTGTTAAATTGGCAGAAGCATACGGCCATGTGGGTCTACGTATCGATAAACCAGAAGAAGTCAGGCCGACGCTTGAAGCAGCCTTTGCTATGAAAGATCGTACTGTGTTTATTGACATAATGACAGATAGAACCGAAAACGTTTATCCCATGATTGAAGCCGGCAAAGGCCATCATGACATGAAACTACGCGTTGCCATCGGCACATCTACTGACAGAGAGCTGGCTTAATGATGAGACACATTATTTCAATTTTAATGGAAAACGAATCGGGTGCGTTATCTCGTGTTGCCGGTTTATTTTCTGCCCGTGGTTACAATATTGAATCACTCACCGTTGCACCAACGGAAGATCCTAGTTTATCTAGAATGACTTTGGTCACCCGTGGTAACGATGAAATCATTGAACAAATCACTAAACAGCTCAATAAATTAATTGACGTTGTTAAATTAATCGATCTAGCAGACTCATTTCATATTGAACGCGAATTGTTAATGATTAAAGTAAAAACAACACCCGAAATGCGCGATGAAATCAGAAGCATGGCCGATATATTTCGAGGCAAAATCATCGATGTTACGCCAACAACCTATATTATTGAGATGACAGGCCCCTCAGAAAAGCTTGATGCTTTTATAGCAGCTATCGACCCAGAATCAATAATTGAAGCCGTACGCTCAGGTCCAACAGGTATTTCTAGAGGTGAGCAAGGCTTACACCTATAAACCTTTTATAACTTTACACACAGAGAACAGGAAAAATCATGCAAGTTTATTACGATAAAGACGCCGACCTATCAATCATAAAAGCTAAAAAAGTAGCTATCATAGGATACGGTTCACAAGGTCATGCACATGCCCTTAACTTAAAAGAATCAGGTGTTGAGGTCGTCGTTGGTCTTCGTGCGGGTTCACCTTCTGTTGCAAAAGCAGAGGCCCACGGCTTAACCGTACAAGACGTAGCGCCTGCAGTAGCCGGTGCTGATGTTGTTATGATTTTGACTCCAGACGAATTCCAATCAAAATTATATAAAGAAGAAATAGAACCCAATATCAAACAAGGTGCTGCCTTAGCATTCGCCCATGGCTTCTCAATCTTATATAACCAAGTTGTACCAAGAGCTGATTTAGACGTGATCATGATTGCGCCTAAAGCACCTGGTCACACTGTACGCTCCGAGTTTGTTCGTGGCGGCGGTATCCCTGACTTAATTGCTGTACACCAAGATGCATCTGGTTTAGCAAAAGCTATCTGCTTATCTTATGCATCAGCTATTGGCGGCGGTCGTTCAGGCATTATCGAAACCACTTTCCGTGACGAAGCAGAAACAGACTTATTTGGCGAACAAGCTGTATTATGCGGTGGCGCTGTTGAGTTAGTAAAAGCGGGCTTTGAAACATTAGTAGAAGCAGGTTATGCCCCAGAAATGGCTTACTTTGAGTGTTTACATGAGTTAAAGTTGATTGTTGATTTAATGTACGAAGGTGGCATTGCCAACATGAACTACTCAATCTCAAACA
>CAIXDX010000069.1 GCA_903918335.1 uncultured Methylococcaceae bacterium
CACCTTTCATGGAACAACCAAACCGACGGTTATACGCTTTTGCCACATCTTCAGCTGCATCTAATGATAAATGATCTACCAAATAAGTTTCAGCGCCGGCTAAAGAAGCAATAACGCCTGTAGCAATGCCCACAGGGCCAGTACCACCAAAAACTAATACTCTCGAGCCTTTTAGTTCTTTAGCATGGACAGCAATCAATTGCTTTTCTACGCAAGCCACTAAGGCGGCTGCTGTGGTAAATGCGCCACTAGGATCTGCAAAAACAGATATCTCAAAGGGCGGCACCATCGCTTGACGAGCCGTATCAAGCATATCCATCGCTAAACCTAAATCACGGCCGCCAATGAAAAGAGCTGTCCTCTTAACACCGGCAGGACCGCGAGAAAAAATAGCATCTTGTGTCAGTCTATAAACACTATCTAACTTAACGTTGCTATAAGGCATAAGAATATCAAAGCCCGCATCAACCGCCATATTAATATCAAATGGACTGTTATTAGGGGTTGGATCAAACATGTGAAGAATGCTACGTTTCTCCATTTAGATATCCTTTAATAAAATAAACAAAGTTATAAAAATTAACCGTTAGATTTAATATATTCTCTAGCCACTTCAAACGCGTGTTCGAAATGCAAATAAACCGGTTTTTCGCTACTAATCATTTTTTTTAATAAACGATTTTGAGCTTGATACTTTACGTTTCCAATCGCTAATGCACCGATACCTACTGCACCGCTGATAGAACCTTCAATGGGCGTACCATTGTGGAAAGCATCAACACCTGCAATACCTGCGGGGGGGACAGCGTTAACGTCTGCCGCTACTTTTAATTGTGGAGCAGAGGCAATCAATTCTGCGCTTAACAACTCAATACCCGCTGCACCTGTTGCAAAAACGATATCAGCTGTTTTGATGTATTCAGCTTTATCTGCATCAGCACCCGCAGTCACAGTAATTTTACCGTCACCGAATTCATTACTACATAAATCAGCCACCAATTGCGCTTTTTCTAACTGTCTACCAATGATTCTTACATTAGCACCTGCTTGGGCAGATATAACGGCCGCTGCTTGACCCACTGGGCCAGTACCACCTAAAGCTAAAATATTTTTACCTTCTAAAGTAGTATTAAATTTTGTAATTAATTCGTGTTCAACGGCAGCCACCATGCCTGCAGCCGTTGTAAATGCACCACTTGGATCTGCAAATACAGACACTTCAAAAGGAGGCACCATTGAACGTTTAGCTGTTTTCAACATGTCCATTGCTTGCTTTGTATCACGACCACCAATGAAAATACCGGTGCGTTTCAAGTTCTTTGTACTTCTGGAAAAAATAGCATCTTGAACTAAGCCCTGTACTTCACTAGGTTCAACATTAATATATGGAAGTGCAGTTAACCAACCCGCATCCAATGCCATATTTACGTCGAAAGGACTTAAGTTTTTAGCGGTTGTTAGCATGTGTAAAATGAATGGTTTTTCCATGATATCTCCTTAATTTATTCAGTAGATTAGTATAAAAGAAAAAATTACAACGTACTCGCTTATTTAGCGTTACAGAGGGTAATTATAAAAATTTGGGGTAAAAATTAATTCAGATCAACTTAAAGCAAACCCTTCAGCTTATAAATTAAATCTAATGCCTGTCTTGGACTTAAATCATCAGGCTTAACATCATCTAATAGAATAACAGCCGGATGAAAGGTGTTTGATGAAAACAAATCAAATTGGTTAGCGCCCACTACCGCTTGTTGCTCGCTATAAGCTAACTCTTCTAAATGTCTTAATTTGATTTTAGCATTTTCAATGACTGACCTGGGCACACCCGCCAAAGAGGCTACCTGTAAACCATAACTTTGGTTTGCCGCCCCCTCTTTAACCGTATGTAAAAAAACAATTTTATCGCCATACTCCATCGCATCTAAATGCACATTATGGATCGTCTTTTGCTCATCAGCTAAGGTGGTCAATTCAAAATAATGCGTGGCAAATAAAGTAAATGCCTTTGTTTCTTTCGCTAAATAATCAGCACAGGCCCACGCTAAAGATAAGCCATCAAATGTACTAGTGCCTCGACCAATTTCATCCATCAGAATCAAACTTTGCGCCGTCGCGTTATGTAATATATTAGCGGTCTCTGTCATCTCAACCATAAAGGTAGAACGACCACTCGCTAAATCGTCCGAAGCACCGATACGCGTAAATATCTTATCAATCGGCCCACAAGACATATTCTTAGCAGGCACATAACAACCGATATGTGCCATCAAAACCAACAAAGCCGCTTGACGCATGTAAGTCGATTTACCACCCATATTTGGCCCAGTAATCACCAACATACGCCGCTGATCAGAAAACAACAAATCATTAGCCACAAACGGAATATCCGACACTTGTTCAATCACTATATGCCTGCCCGCTTCTATAGTTAATCCCGTTTTAGCGGTTAATATCGGCTGTGATAAATTTAAAGTATCCGCACGCTCAGCAAAAGTAACCAACACATCCAACTCAGCCAAAGCCGCTGCACATTGCTGTAATGGGATTAAAGATAAAGCAAGTTCATCTAATAGCGCGTCATACAAGGCTTTTTCAAACGAGAGTGACTTTTCTTTCGCGCTCAACACCTTATCTTCAAAGCTTTTCAATTCTTCTGTGATATAGCGCTCAGCGCCTTTCAGTGTTTGCTTTCTTGTGTAATGCGGAGGGATTTTATCCGCATGTAAATGAGAGATCTCAATGTAATAGCCATGCACGCGATTATAATTAACTTTTAAAGTTGAGATACCCGTCGCCGCTTTCTCTCGATTCTCCATATCAATCAGAAACTGATCAGCGTTTTGACTTAAATCCCGCAACTCATCTAATGCTTGATTATAACCGCTTGCTATAACCCCCCCATCTCGAATTAATACAGGCGGATTATCAATAATAGCGCTTTGCAATAAACTTAATAATTGTGGTTGTTCTCCCATTAATTGACTGAGCTTCAGTAATCGATCAGCATCTTCAATTACCAGCGTCTGCTGTAAGCTAGGCAAAACAGCCAAGCTATTACGCAACACTACTAAATCACGAGGTCTTGCAGACCTTAATGCAATACGAGAACTAATTCTTTCAATATCACCTACCTGCCTTAATAGTGTTTGTAGAGCTTTATATTGGGTATTAAGCAGCAACTGCCCAACACATGAATAACGTCTATTCAACGTCTGATGATCGCGTAACGGTCGATTTATCCATCGTCTTAAGCATCGACTTCCCATAGACGTTGATGTTTTATCTAAGACGCCTAACAAGGTTAACTCTATCTGGCCCGATGGATGATAATCCAACTCCAAATTACGACGCGTAGCCGCATCTAATAAAATACTGTCCGCACTACTTTCAGTACTGATGCCTTGAATATGGGGTAATGCGGATTGTTGAGTATCTTTAACATACTGTAACAAGGCTCCAGCCGCGGCCACAGCAACAGACATATCATCACAGCCAAAGCCTTTTAAATCGAGGGTTTTAAATTGCGCTAAAACACGCTGTCTGGCGCTATCTTGATCAAAATGCCACGGAGGTCTTCTACATAAACCCGTGCGTTGTTGAATATTATGAGGTAAAGACCAATCCTCACTAAAAAGTAACTCGGCAGGTTTAAGACGACTTAACTCACTGAGCAACTGATCTTCAGAATGCACCTCTTGCAAAATAAAACGCCCACTGGTCACATCTAAACTAGCAATCCCGTATTTCTTATCGATTAAGCTAATCGCTACCAATAAATTATCTTTTCTATCTTCCAGTAAGGCATCATCAGTGACCGTACCCGGCGTAACAATTCTAACCACCTTACGTTCAACAGGCCCCTTAGACGTAGCTGGATCACCTATTTGCTCACAAATAGCAATAGACTCTCCATGCCTTAACAGCTTAGCCAAATAACCTTCGGCAGCATGATAAGGAATACCCGCCATAGGAATGGGGGCACCAGCAGACTGCCCTCTAGCGGTTAAAGTGATATCTAAAATCTGGGAAGCTTTCTTCGCATCATCAAAAAATAATTCATAAAAATCCCCCATTCTATAGAATAGCAAGGTATCTAAATGGTCAGCCTTAATGCGCAAAAACTGCTGCATCATAGGCGTGTGTTGATCGGTTATTTTTTGTTTTATACTCATCACACTATTTTATCTGAAGTCTACCTAGGTCACATCATGGATAATGAATTATTTGATATTGCCAACAAAGTTGGCCAACGACTCAAGTCAAATGGACTGACAATTGTTACGGCGGAATCATGTACGGGTGGATGGATTGCGCAAGTCATCACAGAAATCGCCGGCAGTTCTGCTTGGTTTGATCGGGGCTTTGTCACCTACAGCAATAACGCAAAAATTGAAATGCTGGGGGTTAATTACCAAACGCTGGATGCTTATGGTGCGGTTAGCGCACAAACGGCAGAAGCAATGGTTAATGGCGCATTAACTCATAGCACTGCCGATTGTGCTGTAGCAGTAACTGGCATTGCTGGCCCTGATGGCGGCTCAGCAGAAAAACCAGTCGGTACAATATACATAGCGTGGGCTTATAAAAACCAACCGTGCCATGTTATAAAAAAACAGTTCAACGGCTCCCGCCATGAAATAAGAGCTCAAACTGTAAAAGCCGCTCTTGAAGGTCTGAGGATCTAAAACCCAAATTCAGATTCGTCTAAATCCTCAAACAACTCTTTTAAACGCTTCTTCTCCCAATAAATTTCAATTTTTCTTCTTGCATCGGTTTTAGCCGCATCCTCTTCAAACCCTCCCGTTAAGGAACCTAAGTCCGCTCCATCAAAAACATCATCATCAATATCTGTTTCTGACTTTTC
The DNA here is from genome assembly GCA_903918335.1 of uncultured Methylococcaceae bacterium. Taxonomy (GTDB): domain Bacteria; phylum Pseudomonadota; class Gammaproteobacteria; order Methylococcales; family Methylomonadaceae; genus Methylobacter_C. The sequence continues at coordinate 4,868 of CAIXDX010000069.1, forward strand.
AAGCGCACTCGAATTACTGGCTGACTTGGAAGATTCTTTCATTGTTTATTCCCCTCCATTTAATGACAATAATATTAAAATCGCTGAATAATTATAAGTAAAGAAAAAAAACAATAACAAGCCAAAATTTAACTTATCATAGCCCTATAGACATAGAACAAAAGGCCTATACGATATGAAAAACAATACAATAGAAATCCCTAATACAACAGATTTTTTCACATCAGATTATCTCATTAACAATGTAGGCACGCCCTTCATCATAGGACTCGCCATAGGCTACTTTGCTAAAAAAATATTACTTGTTTGCCTTTTCATCTTGGGCGCAGCGATCATCTTATTATTCGCTAGCGAACATTTTGAAGTGGCCCATATAAATTATGACAAATTAGAACACACCGTTGAACCCGCCACTCAATGGATCACTCAATTTAAAAACTTCTTATTAGCACACTTATCAAACTTTCCCAGCAAAGGTATTAGTGCAACTAGCGGATTTTTACTGGGATTTAAATTAGGATAAAAAAAATTTCACTTACTACTAGACATCTTTTAAAGATCCTCTATAATAGTCGGCTTACCACAGTTATCGATGCCTCGGTGGCGAAATTGGTAGACGCAAGGGACTTAAAATCCCTCGTTCGAAAGGACGTGCCGGTTCGACTCCGGCCCGAGGCACCATAGAATTCTAAGAGCTTACGCACATTGCGAAGCTCTTTTTTTATGCCTAAAAGAAAATTATTACATTTTCAACCCGCTTCGAATACCTAATCGGGTATTTCACTACCTTGGCTCATTGATTTTTTATGCTAATAGAGCACTATAAAACCATTAATGAGCACTCCCCAATGGCGACTGAGCATTGCGCTAAGCCGATAGAGCACTCATCTGAATATTTAGAGTACTCTGTTACTGTTCTTGGGCACTGCATAATCAACATTGCTTAGTTTTTATAACGCACGAGTGCTCTATTAGAGTGGCAGGGTGCTCAGTCGTATTAGTAGAGCATTCAGCGAAGTTATTAGCGCACTCCTCTAACTTAGCTGAGCACTCTGTTAGGTGTACTGAGCACTTGAAAATGCCAACTGAACGGTTTTTTATGACTTATAATCACGTATTAGCTGTAGCAAGATGCACCTAAATAACCAATAGATGCTAACCCGCTATTGCTAAGTGTTCTTTACTGTCAATCAACGTCCAATATTTGCCAACGTCTTTTAAAAGCAGCGCGCATATACATCATCACTATTTTTTATCTTAATTGTTAAGTATTTTTTTTACATCCAAAGGCTGTAAAAAATTAAAGCTAAAACAACAAAAAACAGAGGCTAATTAACAACCATAATATAAACTGCAACACTTCTCCCCGGATTGTCAATACTCATCCCATCTGACTTGAGTAACTTTTGTTACAAAATTGTGAACATATTGAATGACATAAGTTTGTAAATAAAAATTACTTAGATTTAACTAAAATAGTTTTTAAATTACAAATAAAAAATTGACAACGCCCCAAAGCTTAAATATTATCAAGATAAATGCGAAGCTTTATCATTAACTTTTATTTTGTCAACCTACCATCCGGACATATCTCTATGAAAAAATCAATATTAACCTCGCTTTCAATAATGACTTTAACGTCTCTATTCTCTTTATCTGCGCACGCTGAAGTTAATGTTGATGCAGCAAAGGCTTTAGCAAAGGAAAATGGCTGTTTTAGATGTCACGGTACTGATAAAGATAAAGACGGCCCAGCATGGAACAAAGTGTCCGCTAAATATAAAGGTGACGCTAAAGCCATTGACAAACTTTTAGAACACCTATCATCAGGAAAAAACGTCAAATTCGCTGATGGTCATGAAGAAGCACACAAAATCTTAAAAACAGAAGACCCGAAGGATGCTAAAAACCTAGTTGAATTTATCCTATCTTTATAAATTTAAATGTAAAAACAACCCTAGGAAACAAAGCCCATGAGCAACTTAATAAAAATTTTCATGCTGTGTGGACTCCTGATCGGATCTGCTCACGCTGAACAAACCCCTACCCCACCCCAAAAACCAGCTCAAGCCATTGACAGAGACTCTGTCTGTACTACCTGTCATGATGAGAATGAAAATAAACCCATTCTCTCAATCTATCAAACCGCTCATGGTAATAAAGCCGACTCTCGAACCCCTTCATGTCAATCTTGTCATGGCGAAAGTGAAAAACACTTGAGTAGCAAAAATAATCCTCCCGATGTTATTTTTGGCGCCAAAACCTCTGGGGCTTTTACACCCAATGCCTCTAAAGATCAAAACACTTCGTGTTTAACTTGCCACGATAAAGATCAAAGCAGAACACATTGGCAAGGCGGCGCCCACCAAGCGGCTGACCTAGCCTGTACTTCATGTCACGTAGTGCATAATGCCCATGACAAAGTACGCGACAAAATAACTCAAAAAGACGTGTGTTTTACCTGTCACACTGATCAAAAATCACAAGTCAACAAATTTTCACATCACCCGATCCCTGAAGGAAAAATCGCGTGTACCGATTGTCATAACCCACATGGTTCTGCAGGTCCAAAACTACTGGTCAAAAATACTGTGACTGAAACCTGTTACACC
>CAIXDX010000070.1 GCA_903918335.1 uncultured Methylococcaceae bacterium
AATCGTTTTTGACCATATTCATACGACCGACTTATCAGCTAGACCTTTTAAATTAACCGGTGATTCTGGCACCTATACGTGTGACGCATTGATTATTGCAACGGGCGCCTCTGCGCGTTACTTAGGTTTAGATTCTGAAGACGCATTTAAAGGCCGTGGCGTTTCAGCTTGTGCCACCTGTGATGGCTTCTTTTACAGAAACAAACCGGTTGCTGTGATTGGGGGCGGCAATACAGCGGTTGAAGAAGCGCTGTATTTAGCGAACATTGCCTCAAAAGTGACTGTTGTACATCGTCGCGATAAATTCCGTTCTGAAAAGATTCTGTCTGATAAATTACTAGAGAAAGCACAAAACGGTAATGTTGAAATCGAATGGAATGCTTCTCTTGATGAAGTATTAGGCGATGATATGGGGGTTACCGGCCTTCGCATCAGAAATGCGCTTGATAACACAACTAAAGATATTGATGTACATGGTGTCTTTATCGCTATCGGCCATACCCCTAACACCGCTATTTTTGAAGGCCAATTAGAAATGGATCATGGTTATATTAGAGTACACAGCGGCATCACTGGCAATGCCACAGCAACCAGTGTTGAGGGTGTTTTTGCCGCTGGAGATGTGATGGACTCTATTTATAAACAAGCAATAACATCAGCAGGCTCTGGTTGTATGGCGGCATTAGATGCTGAAAAATTCTTAGACGAATTAGTATAATCACACTCAAGGTTCAGGTTAATCCCACACGCCTGAACCTTAGCTTATCCTCTTATGCAATTAACACTTCTAGACACTGACAACCCCAAAGAAGACTTTCCTGCCATAAAAAAAGCCTTAAAAGAGCCTAACGGCCTACTTGCGGTCGGTGGTTGTCTTTCTGCAACGCGCTTATTAAATGCTTATCGACAAGGCATATTCCCTTGGTATAACGATGATGAACCTATCCTCTGGTGGTCACCCGATCCTCGTTTAGTACTATTTCCCGAACAACTGATTATTTCTCAGAGCTTACGAAAAACCTTAAGAAAACAAAAATTCACCGTTACTATCGATAATGCGTTTACTCACGTTATTAAAGCTTGTGCTCAACCTCGCACAGAAGAATCGGGCACTTGGATAAGCAGTGATATTGAAAACGCTTATAGTGAGTTACATAGACTTGGCTATGCGCATTCAGCAGAGGCGTGGTTAAATGGTGAACTAGTAGGGGGATTATACGGTGTGGCTATTGGCCAAGTCTTTTTTGGTGAATCTATGTTTCATACAGTAACAGATGCTTCCAAGGTGGCATTCGCGACACTGGTGGAAAAATTAAAATCTTGGAATTACCAACTGATTGACTGTCAAGTACACAGCGCCCATTTGGCCAGCTTAGGTGCTGTCAATTTAAGTCGAGATGATTTTAAAACACAACTTAATCAACTCTGCGAACAACCCGCATCTCAACTTGCATGGCTAAGTGAATGATACAGATCCCGCTATTTTTAAGCCAAGAGTATCCCTGTAGTTATCTTGAAAACAATCAATCTAGGTCTGCATTCGTACACCCTAGTTTCCAAATGACGACCCAAATCTATGAGCAATTAATCAGCCAAGGCTTCCGTCGTAGCGGGGATGAAGTATACATACCTCACTGTCAAACATGTTCTGCATGCATTCCCGTCAGAATACCTGTTTCGGAGTTTACACCGAACCGTAGTCAAAAGCGGTGTTTAAAGAAAAACCTTAATACCCAAGCTAAAATCAAACCGGCTATTTTAGAACAAGCGCATTACGAGATGTATATGAATTATCAAAACTCTCGTCATCATGATGGATCCATGGCCAACACCAGTCCCGAAGAATATATTTCCTTCTTAAGTAGTTTGTGGTGTGACACGGTATTTGTCGAGTTTTCCATTGATAATGAGTTAGCCGGCATAGCGGTTGTAGATCAACTTGATGATGCCTGCTCTGCTGTCTATACTTTTTTTGATCCTAAGTTTTCTGATTACGGTCTTGGTGTTTATGCGGTGTTATGGCAAATAGATCATTGTTTAATAAAAGGTAAAGAATTTTTATACTTAGGCTTATGGATAGAGGCTTGTAGAAAAATGAACTATAAAACAAATTATCAACCTATTGAGCTTTTAATTGATACAGAATGGCAAACAATGACTCATTGACAAACATTTAAGCTGACTGTCCTATTGAAAAAAAACAGCTTATGTTATAATGCAGAGTTTTTATTATTGAGACAATTTACAGATGGCAAAAGAAGATCAAATTGAAATGGAAGGCAAAGTAATTGACACGCTTCCTAATACCATGTTCCGCGTTGAACTTGAGAATGGACACGTTGTTACCGCACACATTTCTGGCAAAATGCGTAAGCACTATATTCGCATTCTAACTGGCGACAGCGTTAAAGTTGAAATGACACCTTATGATTTAACTAAAGGTCGTATCACTTTCCGTATGCGCTAATCCTCCTTTTTCAAGGACATTAGCGCTTACGCAAACCGCTTATTTTAAGAGTTAACTTCAGATATTTCTAACTCGTTACTCTCAATTACAAAAGCAATATCATCGTCTTCTACAAATATTTTGACATGACCACCCTGCGCGAGTTTGCCAAACAGCAAATCATTCGCTAGAGGTTTCTTGATTTTTTCTTGAATCAATCGCGCCATAGGTCTTGCACCCATTTTTGGATCACACCCATGCTCAGCCAACCAAAGCCTTGCGCTTTGATCCAAGGTAAGCGTCACGTGCTTATCTACCAATAAGGCTTCTAATTCAAAAATAAACTTATCAACCACATGCCCTACGATAGAAATATCTAAGGGTTTAAATTGAATAATGGCGTCTAAACGGTTACGGAACTCCGGAGAAAAACCTCTTTCTAACGTTTTCATACTATCACTTGCGTGATCTTGCTGAGTAAAGCCAATCGATGCGCGACTACCCTCTTCAGCGCCCGCATTAGTTGTCATGACCAAAATAATATTTCTAAAATCGACTTTACGACCATTGGTATCCGTTAAGGATCCATGATCCATGACTTGCAATAACAAATTAAACACGTCAGGATGTGCTTTTTCTAATTCGTCTAACAATAATACGGCATGCGGATGCTTAGAAACTTGCTCTGTTAATAAACCACCTTGATCAAAACCCACATAACCAGGAGGCGCACCAATTAATCTTGAAACGGTGTGACGCTCCATATATTCAGACATATCAAAACGAATCAGCTCGACACCTAATACCTTTGCCAATTGACGCGTTACTTCGGTCTTACCCACCCCAGTTGGGCCTGCAAAAACAAATGAACCGATGGTTTTTTGCGCATCACGTAACCCAGCTCTAGATAACTTAATAGCTGATGACAAAGCAGAAATAGCTTCATCTTGCCCGAACACCAACATCTTTAAGTTTTTCTCAAGATTGGCTAGTTTATCAATATCATTTGATGACACTGATTTAGCAGGCACTCTGGCGATTTTAGACACTATTTCTTCAATATCTATAACATCAATGACTTGCTTACGTTCAGCTTCTGAAGTCATACGTTGTTTTGCACCGGCTTCATCAATCACATCAATCGCTTTGTCAGGCAAATGTCTATCCGTAATGTATCTATCTGATAACTCGGCAGCCACGCGTAAGGCTTCACTTGAATAACTCACATTGTGATGCTCTTCAAAGCGTGATTTAAGACCCTTTAGAATTGAAATTGTTTCTTCTACAGTGGGTTCTAGCACATCTACTTTCTGGAACCGACGCGCTAAGGCATGATCTTTTTCAAATACACCACGATATTCTTGATAAGTCGTTGAACCAATACAACGCAAATGCCCTGATGCTAAGGCAGGCTTAATTAAATTAGAGGCATCCATATTCCCGCCAGAAGCGGAACCTGCGCCAATAATGGTATGAATTTCATCAATGAACAAAATAGAGTCTGGTTCTTTTTTAAGCTGACTAATCAGAGCATTAAGACGCTTTTCAAAATCACCTCTATATTTTGTACCTGCTACCAAAGCACCTAAGTCTAAAGAATAAATCACACTATTCATTAAAACATCAGGCACGTTCTCTTCCACAATTCGCCTCGCCAAGCCTTCTGCAATAGCAGTTTTACCTACACCCGCCTCACCGACTAATAAAGGGTTATTTTTACGACGGCGACAAAGTGTTTGAATAGTGCGCTCAAGTTCAAGTTCTCGTCCAATTAAAGGATCGATACGCCCTTGAATAGCCTCTTCATTTAAATTAGTTGTGTATTTATCTAATGGACTGGCAGACTCTGCCTCTGTATTCACATTATCAGCAGCCTGTTCTGCGCGATTCTCTTTATCTTGATCTGATTTTGACACGCCGTGCGCTAAATAATTAACCACGTCCAATCGAGAAACATCTTGTTGGCTTAATAAATAAACGGCCTGTGAGTCCTGTTCACTAAATAGAGCGACAAATAAATTAGCACCGGTGACTTCTTTTTTATCAGCCGCTTGCACATGAAAAACCGCACGTTGCAATACGCGCTGAAAACCTAAAGTCGGTTGTGTTTCTCTTTGTACACCCAAGGGTATTAACGACATAGTCTCATCAAGATACTGTGTTAATTGCTCATGGAGCGCATTAATGTCACAGCCACATGCTCTCATAATAATTTCTGCCTCGGAGTTCTCTAGCAACTCTAAGAGTAGATGTTCAACGGTAATAAATTCATGGCGCTTTTCTTGCGCGTTTTTGAAAGCTTTATTTAACGTAACTTCTAATTCTTTACTTAACATAAACGCTCCAATTAGACTTCTTCCATTGAACACAACAATGGATGTTGATTTTCTCGTGAGTAATCATTAACGATATACACTTTTGTTTCTGCAACTTCTTTCGAATAAACGCCGCACACACCTACACCTTGAGTATGTACTTGCAACATCACCATGGTGGCTTTATCTTCCGACATATTAAAAAAGTCCATTAAGATTTCGATAACAAAATCCATGGGCGTAAAATCATCATTTAATAAAACAACTTTGTACAAAGGGGGCTTTTTTAACTGAGGCTTAGCTTCCTGAACGGCTAAGTCATCATCAGTGTATTTAAATGGGTCAAAATCAGACATATTTACAAATAAAAAATCTTCTAAAGCTAAACAATAGTGCCAATAGTAATTTAATTCAAGCATAAGCACACCACAAATTTACCCCCAACTCTACAGACCGGTCAAACTTAACTTTAAACGGCCTTAAGTATTAATTTGAACACCCCATTTTTATCAACATAAGCACCTAATATCTAGTAACATATCAGGTTTTATTTAAATTGGAAATTATCAATGGTTTGGAAACCACATGTTACTGTTGCAGCTGTTATTGAGCGTGATAATCGCTTTTTGTTAGTTGAAGAAGAAACACCCCACGGCTTACAGTTTAACCAACCCGCTGGTCATTTTGAACAAAATGAAGATCTTATTAGCGCTGTAAAACGTGAAGTCTTTGAAGAGACTGCTTGGCAATTTGAACCTTCTGAACTCATATCAGTACAACTATGGCGTAAAAATCCAGAAGCCCCCACTTTTTTAAGATTTTGTTTTACTGGTAACTGCCATAGTTATAATCCTGAACAGACACTAGACACTGGCATAGTAGCAACACACTGGTTAACACGTGATGAAATTACTGCGCAACAACACCGCTTACGTAGTCCTTTAGTGTTATTTAGCATTGACGAATATTTAAGTGGCCAACGCTATCCTTTATCTTTTATTAAATCCTTTTTAGATATTAATAATGCCTAAAAACATAATCGTCGGTATGTCAGGCGGAGTGGATTCTTCCGTTACCGCGCTACTACTTTTGGAACAAGGTTATAACGTCACCGGTTTATTTATGAAAAACTGGGAAGAAGATGATGGAACTGAATACTGTACTGCAATGGAAGACCTTGCAGATGCCCAGCAAGTCTGCGACAAATTAGGCATTCCTTTAAAAACCATTAATTTTGCTTCCGAGTATTGGGATGAAGTCTTCGAAGTCTTTCTAGCAGAATTCAAAGCTGGGCGCACACCTAATCCAGACATTCTTTGTAATAAGCATGTTAAATTCAAGGCGTTTCTTAACTATGCACTAGAAGATTTAGGTGCTGATTATATTGCCACGGGGCATTATGCTCGCGTCGGCACAAATCCAAATGATGAAACAGAGTTTCAATTATTAAAAGGCCTAGACCCCAATAAAGAACAAAGTTATTTTCTATACACCCTAGGACAAAAAGCCTTATCGAAAACGCTATTCCCCATCGGGCATCTCCATAAACCAGAGATCC
>CAIXDX010000071.1 GCA_903918335.1 uncultured Methylococcaceae bacterium
CGTTGCTGCTTGGCCTTGGGGTGCTTATTTAGGCGCCGAAAGTATTGAAAAGGGTATCCGTATCCGTACTTCTTCTTACACGCGTAATCACCATAACAGCACCATGTGTAAAGCCAAAGCGAATGGTAATTACATCAATTCTATTTTGGCATTACAAGAAGCGTTAGCCAATGGCTATGATGAAGCTTTAATGTTAGATCATGAAGGTTTTGCGGCAGAGGGCAGTGCAGAAAACTTATTCGTGATTCGTAACGGTAAAATTTATACACCAGAAACCACTTCAGCGTTAGAAGGTATCACGCGTGATACTGTTATTACTATTGCTAGAGAGCAGGGTTATGAAGTGATTGAAAAACGCATTACGCGTGATGAAATTTATGTAGCGGATGAAGCCTTCTTTACGGGTTCTGCTGCTGAAGTAACGCCGATTAGAGAATTAGATAATCGTAAAATTGGTTCGGGTAGTCGCGGTGTGATTACTGAGAAATTACAGTCTTTGTACTTTGATTATGTGTACGGTCGTAGAGATGATCATGCAGATTGGTTAACTTACGTTAGATAAGCCTTGAAAAAACCATTTAAGATACTGGTCGTCGGCCCGTCTTGGGTTGGCGACATGGTGATGGCACAGAGCTTGTTCATCACCTTAAAAAAAAATAATCCTGATTGCCAAATTGATGTTTTGGCACCCTCTTGGTCATTGGCTCTTATGGAGCGAATGCCAGAAGTGACCCATGCACTATCGATGCCTTTAGCCCATGGTCAGTTCAATTTTTCTGCTAGAGTCGTGTTGGGTAAATCGCTACGAGCTGAGGCTTATGATCAAACGATTTTATTACCCAACTCATGGAAGTCTGCACTAACCCCTTTTTTTGCTAATATTCCTTTACGCACCGGCTATGTGGGTGAGTGTCGTTGGGGCTTATTAAATGATGCAAGGCGTTTGGATAAATCAGTATTAACTATGACGGTACAGCGTTTTGTGGCTTTAGGTTTGCCATCTACAATACCGCTAACTCCTGAATGTCCAACACCTAACTTGTCTATTAGTCCTGACCAACAAGCTAAGGTGATTGAAAAGTTTTCGATTAACGTATCACAAAAGATCTTGGCACTTTGTCCGGGTGCAGAATACGGCGAAGCAAAACGTTGGCCAGTGGAGCATTACGCAGAGGTGGCTAAACAAAAGTTAGCTGAGGGTTGGCAAGTTTGGTTGTTTGGTTCAGAAAAGGATAAAGCAAGTGCCGCGCAGATTAATACCTTAGCATCGAATGCCTGTTTAGATTTTACGGGCAGAACAGCCTTAGCCGAAGCGGTGGATTTAATGTCCTTAGCCGACACAGTGGTGTCTAATGATTCGGGCTTAATGCATGTGGCGGCGGCTTTAGATAAAAACTTAGTAGCGTTGTATGGTTCATCAGATCCTGGCTTTACCCCGCCCTTAAATGCAAAGGCGCAGATAATGTCTTTAAAGTTATCTTGTTCGCCTTGTTTTAAAAGAGAATGCCCTTTGGGTACATTAGCATGTTTAAGGGATATTATCCCAGATGCCGTATTAAAGCTGATTCAGAATTAACTAACTATGAAAATTGCCATCGTAAAGTTATCGGCCTTAGGGGATATCGTTCACGCGATGGTGGCATTGCAATTCATTAAAGCAGCGATACCGACTGCTCACATTGATTGGATTGTGGAAGAACGCTTTGCCGAAGTGTTAAGTCATAATCCTCATATAGACAATATCATTACCGTAAATTTAAAGGCTTTAAAGACGAATAAGTGGGGTGTTTTTGCCCAAGTCAAAGCCCTAAGACAGCAAGCACAGCAGCAGTATGATTTAGTGATTGATGCCCAGGGCCTTATTAAGTCGGCTGTGGTAGCGACTTTACTAGGTAAACACCGAGCAGGTTTTGATGCCAAATCTATTAGAGAAAAAGCCGCGGCTTGGTTTTATCAAGTGAAAGTAGCCTGTGCGTATGATGCTAATACCATTGATAGAAATGCCACGGTATTATCTAAGCCTTTAGGGGTAACCATCACCCCAGAACAGATTCATGATAAAGCGCCATTTTTGTTTTTTAAAGCAGAAGATCAGCGCATTTACGATTTCTTATCGCCAGATAAACGTAATATTGTGTTGGTGATAGGCTCTACATGGGAAAGTCGAAATTATCCTGCTGACAAATTTGTAAAAGTAGCAGAAGCTTTGCAACAAAACTGTTTGGTGATTTGGGGGAGTCCAGAAGAACAAGCCAAAGCCGAGTGGATGGCGCAACAAACGGATACGATTAAAGTATTGCCTAGATTAGATTTAAATAGTCTAAAAGCTCTGATTGCTAAAGCCGATTTGTTGATAGGTAATGATACAGGGCCCACTCACATGGCTTGGGGATTGAACATTCCATCTATTACTTTATTTGGCCCCACGCCGGTGAGTCGGGTTTATCAAACGGATATCAACAAAGTGCTAAAGTCGCCCTCTGTCGTTAATCCGTTTAAGTTAAATAAACAAGACTTTTCAATTCAAGAAATTGATGAAAATGAAGTCATTCAATTAGCTGAGAGCTTATTACAATATTAAATGCCATAAAGGCTTTGATATTCTTTAATAGCTTGGAGTTGCTCGGCATTTGCTTCGGCTTTTAGATAGTCGATAATGTTTTCTAACGTGATGATGGCAATCACGGGCATCTTAAAATTCGCTTCAACTTCTTGAATCGCTGAGCATTCATTTAAGCCTTTTTCTTGTCGATCTAAGGCAATTAAAACACCTGCCGGTGTCGCATTGGCGGCATTGATAATCTCAACAGATTCTCTGACAGAAGTACCTGCGGTAATTACGTCATCTAAAATAATCACATTACCTTGCAACGGTGTACCGACTAAATTACCACCTTCGCCATGGTCTTTGGCTTCTTTACGGTTAAAGGCAAAAGGAATATCGTTACCGGTGATTTGCGCATAAGCAATTGAAGTGGCACTGACGAGTGGAATGCCTTTGTATGCAGGACCGTACAGAATATCGACATTAAGTTTTGATTGTATCAATGCTTGCGCATAAAAATGGCCTAATTTACCTAATTGTGCACCGGTATTGAATAACCCCGTATTAAAAAAATAAGGGCTGGTACGACCAGACTTTAAATGAAATTCACCAAATTTTAAGACGCCACATTCCAGCGCGTAAGCAATAAATTCTTTTTGATAATCAAGCATGATAGAGAGTGTAGGTAAAAGTTTGTAGGATGGTTGGTTGTTTAAGGGATAAATTTTTCTAAGATATTATCCATAAAGTTCCAGCCTTGTTCGGAGCAATAATAATGGTTATTGCGATAGATAAGCAATCCTTCTTTCAGGCAGTTTGAAAGCGCGGGTTCTAAAGTATCAAGACCCAAGCCGGTTCTTGCTTGATAAGTATCGATAGTAAAACCTTGTTTTAATCTTAGATGATTCATTACAAATTCTAGGGGTAGTTCAGCCATTGTAATGAGCTCTGCTCCGCCATTTTTATGTGTATGGGTTAAGTATTGTTCTGGGCTTTTGGGTTTAAAGGTACGGGTAATGGTTTGTGGGAGTGCTTGGGTGATCTTACCGTGTGCACCTGCCCCAATGCCTAAATAGTCGCCAAACTGCCAGTAGTTTAAGTTATGTTGGCATTGACGATTTGTTTGGCTATAAGCAGATACTTCATATTGATGATAGCCCTGTTCAGATAAGATGTGCTGTGCCTGTTTTTGATTGCTAAAAATGATTTCATCATTAGGGAGTTTGGGGGGGAACTTATGAAAATACGTATTCGGTTCTAGGGTGAGTTGATAAAAAGACAGGTGCGTAGGTTTTAAACTGATCGCAGTTTTAACATCATTAATACTGTCTTCTGGATTTGAGTCGGGTAGGCCAAACATAAGATCCAGATTAAAGTTGTCAAAGCCCGCATGTTGGGCAATATCACCCGCCGCTAAGGCTTCTTTAGCGGAATGTACACGTCCTAGTTTTTGTAATAACCCATCATTAAAGCTTTGGATGCCTATGGAGAGACGGTTGATACCTAAGGTTCTAAATTCAGCAAATTTTTGACTTTCAAAAGTGCCTGGATTGGCTTCTAAAGTAATTTCAATATGAGGTGCAAAAGGGATGCGTTGTTTAACACCGCTTAATAAGCGCTCAAAGGATTCGGGGGCAAATAAACTCGGTGTGCCTCCGCCAATAAAGATACTGCTAATAGAGCGAGTGATTGAGTAACGCTGAATGTCTTCTGTTAGGTCATTCAATAACGCATCTATATAGGCTGCTTCAGGCGTATCGCTTTTAACTGCATGAGAATTAAAATCACAATACGGACATTTTTTAATGCACCAAGGGATGTGAATATACAGACTGAGTGGGGGTAGTGTCATGGTATATTAGTGTCCCGCTACTTCGCCAACATCGGGCGCAACTTTTTTAATCCAAGGCATTAATAGCAAACCCATTAAAAAGATGATTGATAGGGTATGGAATAGAGTATTAAGGGTTAATACTTCTGCTTGTTGCATTAGTATGTTTGTTAGTTGTTTTAAAGCTGAAGTTTCTGGATCGGCTATTCCCATAGCAGAAAATCGTTCTGTTAAGCCACCTAAGAATGCTTCTGCTTGGGGAGAACCTGGTGTGATATGCTCACGCAGCACCGCATAATGGTGTTTATTTAAATCAATCATCATTGTATTAGCAACGGCTAAGCCCAGCGCCCCCCCTAGGTTACGTGTTAAGTTATACAGGCCACTGGCATTTTTAACTTCTTCTGGTGGTAAGGTGCCGAGTGCTAACGAGTTAATAGGTAGAAAACAGTACATCAATGAGAACCCCCTTACGGCTTGAGGCCAGAAAAATTCCCAGTAACCCGATTCTGGCGTTAAATATCCATTCATCCAACTGCCTAACGCAAATCCAGATAAACCAAAAGCTAACATTAGCCTGGGTTCAATTCGCTTTGCAATAGGACCTGCCACAAATGCTGAGAATAACTGAAACATCCCCGTAACCATGATGTATTGGCCAATCTGCAAACTGTTTAAGCCTTTAACATTGGCTAGGTAAACGGGGATTAAAAACATGAGGGTGAATAAACCAATCCCTAAGATAAATCCTAAGGTACAACCCACGGTAAAGTTGCGATCACGAAAGGCCTTTAAATCAACAATAGGATGTTCTATAGTTAATTCTCGATAAAATAGCGCCATACCCGAGAGTGCTGCGACGATACTAAAAAATACAATTTCTCGACTTTCAAACCATTGGTTTTTTGCGCCTTCTTCTAAAACAAATTGCAAACTGCCTAGAAATATCACAATTAAGGCAATACCTAAGAAATCAATTTTATCGAGTAAATCCCATTCAGGCTCATCCACTTTAACAAAGCGCCAAGTCGATAGACAAACCAAAACGCCAGGGACAATATTAATCAAGAATAGTGATTTCCAAGACATAATCTCTGTTAAATAGCCACCTAAAACAGGACCGGCTGTTGGCGCAATCATGACTACCATGCCGACCACAATGACCATTGCTGGCTGTAAATGGCGTGGGAATAAAGTGTAAATGCAGGCAAATACTGTTGGAATCATTGCGCCGCCGAATAAGCCTTGTAAGGCTCTAAAGATGACCATTGACGGTAAGTTCCATGCCAATACGCAGCAAAAACTCATGAGTGTAAAACCACCGCAGGCAATGACGAAAAGAGTGCGGGTAGAAAGGAGTCTAGCTAGCCAACCTGATAAAGGAATAATAACGACTTCTGCAACTAAATAGGCCGTTTGTACCCAAGTGATTTCATCTTGGGTAGCAGAGAGACCGGCTTGAATTTGCTCTAACGAGCTGGCGACGATTTGGATATCCAGAATCGCCATAAATATACCCAGCACCATTGAAAAGAAGCCTATCCATTGCTCAGTGCTAACGGTTTTGGGCTCAGTGACATCAGACATAATGCTTAGCGTACTTTTACTTTAATGGTGGTGGATAGGCCGGGTTTTAATTGGCTAATGTTGTTATCAGGTAGGAACGTAATTTTTACAGGAACGCGACGCACGATTTTAGTGAAGTTGCCCGTGGCATTTTCGGTCGGCAATAAGCTGAATTCTGAACCTGAAGCGGGTGAAAAACTATCAATAACGCCCTTGAACTCTTGGTCAGGATAGGCATCCACTTTAATTTCCACGTCTTGGCCTAATTGCATATTTGTGATTTGGGTTTCTTTAAAATTACCTGAAACAAATAAACCTGAATCGGGAATTAAATAGGCTAAGGGGCTACCCGGTTTAAGTAATTGTCCTACTTCGACGCTACGATTACCCAAGGTGCCATTACTAGGAGCTGTAATGTGGGTATTGGCTAAATCAATTCGTGCTAACTCTAAATTGGTATTGGCAATTTTTATGCGAGCGCGGGCTTCATCCATCTGAGCCTCAATGGACATTAACTGACTTTCTTCTTCTAAGCGAGCAGAAGTGACCTTGTTCAATTGGGCTGTGGCTTGTTTATGCAATGACTCGGCGCCATCTTTGCTTTGCAATGATATAGCACCTTCTTTGGCTAGATTATTAAAGCGTTTAAGGTCTTTACTGGCTCTATCAAGTTCCGCTTTGGATGCATCAATACTGGAAGATTCTTGCTGAACCTTTGCTGATTGGGTGTGCTTATCCATTTCTAGTGTTTTAATGTGAGCTGTTTCTAATAAGACTTGCGCTTCTGCTTGTTTAACTTTTGCTTGAAAATCATGATCATCTATAATCACCAGTAAGTCGCCTTGCTTTACTTTTTGGTTATCATGAAATAACACTTCTTTAACATAACCACTTTCTTTAGGGCTGATGACTAAGGTGTGTGCTTTTAGATATGCATTATCTGTGGATTCATAAGGATGTACCTTTTGTATCCAATACCAAAAACCTGTGCTGAAAACGATAAGTAAAATAAAAACAATAACAAGTGGTTTCTTAGAAGGGGAAAGGGACATAAATATTGTTGCTTAACTAAACGGGGTTGTTTAGTCTAAACAGTAAGCCAATGTTTAGCAAATGGCTTCTTATAAATCTAAAAGGAAAAAGTAGTGAAGTTTAGAGTTGGCGGTTGCCTAGTTTTAATAAGTTTAGTGAGTTGTACTGTAGGGCCCGATTATCAAAAAACAGAACCTGTAGTTCCAAAGCAATGGCAAGCTCTATCAGCCGAGAATTTCCAAATATCTAAAACGATTGATCTAAAAACCTACTGGCAGAGTTTTGGTGATGCCAACCTAAATACGCTAATCAATAAGGCTTTACGGAGTAATTTAGATATAAAGATTGCGTTAGCGCGTGTTGATCAAGCGAGATCAGAGCGTCGCGGTGTGCGGGCTGAATTATTTCCAACCGTTAATGCAACGGGCGGTGTGCAACGTCAAAATAATCCTTTCCCCGGTCTTGCTCAGGGCATTAAATATAATATGTTCGAGATGGGTTTTGATGCCTTATGGGAAGTTGATTTATATGGTAGGCAACAGCGTCGCCTAGAATCCGCTGTGGCAGAGCAAGAAGCGACTAATGAAGATTATCGTGAAGCATTAGTCACGTTAACTTCGGAGTTGGCACGTGCGTATATTAATTATCGTAGTTTACAAAATCAATTACGCATCACCCATTCAAATCTAAGTTCACAACAACACATCTTAAAACTGACCGAGCAACTTTTTAGCGAGGGGGTGAATGCACGACATGATGTAGTGCGTGCAAAAGCACAAGTCGAAACTACGTCTGCACAGATTCCGGTACTAGAGGCTAATTTAATTGCAACATTACATCAGCTTGAAGTTTTAGTGGGGCAACAGCCGGGTAGTTTGGCTACAGAGCTAAATGCAACTGATCAAATGCCCGTTATCCCAAGTCAGGTGTTTTTAACAACACCGATAGAAGTTATACGACATCGTCCTGATATACAGGCTGTTGAGCGTCAACTTGCTGCTGCGACTGCCATGAAAGGTGCGGCTATTGCCGAGCAATATCCTAAGATTTCAATCTCAGCTTTCTTTGGTTTACGAAATACCGATATAGAAAGTTTATTTAAATCTGCTGCTTTTTCTTATGGTACGGCCGCTAATTTTGTACAACCTTTATTAGATTTTGGTCGCATACAAGCAGGTATTGATTTGGCAGAAGCTAAGCAAAAAGAAGCGTATTTAGGGTATGAAAAAACGATATTAGAAGCTTTACAGGAAACCGAAACGACATTAACGCAGTATTTAAAAGAGGAAGTCCGTCGACAAACTCTCGCTAGATCCATAACTGAATTACAAGAGTCTGTGAGATTGTCAGAACTGCGCTATCAAGAGGGAGTTAGTACCTTTCTGGAAGTGTTAGATTCGCAACGCACTTTGTATGCTGCACAAATTGAATTGTCTAGATCAGAAGCATTGACCGCTACTTACTTGATCGCTTGTTATAAGTCGCTAGGTGGTGGGGTGAGCTAGTGACTTTTAGTCACTATGTTTACTTGAATCAGTTTAGTTTTTTCATCCCACCAATGTTTACTTTTTAACTGGACAGTAAACATTGGTGACCTCGGATCCATGAAAAAAGTTGATTAGAATTTTACAGAGTAGGTATCATTTTGCATTGTCAGAGTTTATCCAACCTTGTTCTTTAAAATAGCTTGATAAAGTTTCTGTTATTTTATCGGCTAATGCGGAAGCTTGATTGGCGGAATCAGATTTATATACTGAAGCAGCGCCTTTAGCAACGTTTGTTGCTGCCACAGCCGCGGTTCCTGCGCCAGCTGCAGCACCAGCGGGGCCTAAAACTACTGCTCCCGGCATGTTGCCGCTGTCTGCGTGTGCATTAAAGTTTAAAAGCACCTGATTCCCTTCAGCGGTTTGTGTTGAAACTTGCACCTTAGTATCAATTGAGGATTGCCCTGCACCTAGGCCAATTAAATTTCGTCTTATAGCATTACCTTCGTCAATTTTTACAAATTGACCTGATATTACTATTTCATTTTGAGACGGTAATTGAGCTTTATTAACACGAACCGTGTTTATACCAAGAGCTTTAACTTTTTCTTCTAGTTCTTTAGATAAAGCATCAATAACTTCATTTCCTAATTTGTTTTTTATGTCATCAGCGGAATCATCTGTTATAGCAGATTTAAGTTTAGCGAAC